>JAKSQF010000082.1 GCA_024404235.1 Clostridia bacterium
AACCATAACATAGATTTGCCTATATCCTGCATTTGATTTGCCTCCTCAAATTTTGCTGTACAAAATCCATCATCCGAAAATACTTCCTTATCCATCCGAAAGAATTTCTGCCTGTGCTTTTTTGTATAAACTTATTGATTGTTTTGCGGCGGCTCGGGCGGTTGCTCGCCGTTTTGCATTTCGGGCGGTTGTGCATTGCCGTCATTGGGTCGGCCGTTCCCTCGTGCGCCGCCCAACAGGGCGAAAACGTCGTCTGCCGTGGCATCGTCGGGCAGGGCCGCCACCTTTTCCTTAAATTCTTTCAGGTCAAAATCTTCGGCAAAGCCGCCTGTACGGTCAAAGCCGTTTTGCGGTTTTTCACCCGTCATACCGCCTTTGTTTGTGCGTCCGCTTTCACGGAAGGTGGTGCCGGCGGTGTAGAATTGCTTTTCGCCGTCAATCGTTACCGTGCCGCCGTTGTAGGTAATTCCTTTGTCGGAATCAAGCGCACTGTCGGGCTGGCGCACGCCGTTGACGGCAATACTGCCGCTGTTCAGCACGATAAATCCGTTGGAATCCACGCCGTCGCCCTCAGCACCCTGTCCGGGATTCAGCGTAACGTCGGCACCGTTCAAAATACAAACCGAAACGTCATCTTCGCTTGTGTTGATGCCGTCATCCTGCGAATTGACGGTGATCACACCGCCGTTCAAAGCAAGGTGCAGATCGGAAGAAATGCCTTCCAAACCGCTTGTTACGGTAAGCTTGCCGGTGTTTTTAGCGCCGCCGTTGATATTCATTGTAACAAGGGAATACAGTGCGGCATCGTTTTTGCGCATCTTTTTCTGTACCTTTACGGCATCGGTGCTGTTTTCGTCCTTGTATTTGGTCTTTAACATACGGAAAATGTTGTTGCCGTCTACCGTGTTTTCGGTGCCGTCGGGAATGACCAGCACCGCACCGGCTTTGGCAGTGTCAACGTCGGCGGTGTGTTCGTCGGCATCCTCCCAAGCGTTGTCACATTCGTAAAGATCCGTATAAATAACGGCGGGGGCTACGGTACATTTGATGTTGGCATTCTCCAAAATCAGGGTCACCTTGGCGTCAGGGTCGGTAAAGACGTCGTCCGCGTCACCAAGGTCAACGCAAATCTGTCCGTTAAAGTTGCCCTGCAAAATATATTCGCCGGGTTTCGTAATGTGCAGTACCCGATTTTCGGCGGCTTCTTCCTCGGTGTGCATCATTTGGGTCGGCAGGGTGCCGGTTTTGTTGGGCAGCGTTGCAAAAATATAGTCGTTATGCTCGCCGTCGGTGTAATAGTACGCCCACTCGTTTTCACCGTCGTAGTTTACCTGCTTAAAGCCGCTTTCGTCCAGCTTGGGGTAATAGTATAATTCACTGTCGATGTAAGCGGCGGCATCGGTTTCGGGCTTGGTGCCGGTATAGTATTCAGCGGGGGCGTCTTTCACGTCCTCGTGTGCAACCGAAGGATCACAATGCCAAGTGTAATCGAATTCCTCTAAGGCCGTGCCGTCAATCGTGGCGGATTTTCCGTCCAGCTTGATCACGGCGGCATTGGGGTACAACTCTTTTGTCAATTTAGCCTTTTCGGCCGATTTGCAGGCACAAAGGCCCGCCGTCAGCGCAACACCCAAAAGCAGGGCGGCAGTTCGTTTAATGGCAGATTTCATTTTTCAAAACTCCTTTGGTTTTGCATCGTCAAGCGTGCTGCAGTTTCTGTGTTCGCTTTCCCGTATGCGTTTTACGGGTATATTATATGCACGCTTTTTGCCGACGCCGTGCCGAAATTGTGAATAAAACGAAAACAACTGTGACGGAAAAGCACAGAAAAAGGCGATCGGGAAATCAATCGCCTTTGGTAATTATTCTTTTACCGGAGCGTCCAAGTGAACGTCCAGCTGATTGAACGGGATTTCAATGCCCTTTTCGGCGTAGGCTACGCGAAGCTGCTCCATCGTGTCGTAGTAGACCGTCCAGTAGTCCTCACACTTGCACCAAACCCGCAAATCCAGCAGAACGGCGCTGTCGGCATAAGAACCGACCCGTGCGATAAATCCGCGGTCGGCAACCGCCAACGGGTGTGCCTGCATCACGTCAAGGGCGGTCTGCTTGGCCTGTTCCACGTCGGCATTATACGAAATGGGGAAGGAAATATCCACACGGCGTACACCCTCCCAGGTGTAGTTGGTCACGGTCGAGTTGATCAGCGTGCCGTTGGAAAAGGTGATGTGGCGGTTGTTGTAGGTGCGGATGGTCGTATGCAGCAGGTCGATCGAAACGACGTAGCCTTCATCTGCGCCAACGCTGATGTAGTCGCCGGTTGCAAATCGGGGCGAAAGCAACAGCAGAATGCCGCCGGCAATGTTGCCGAGCGAATCCTTCAGCGCCAACGCAACGCCGACCGCCACTGCGCTGAGTGCCGCCAGCAAACCGGTGGTGGAAATGCCGATGGTATTGAGTGCGGAAAGCAGAATGATAACGTGCAAAATGATATTTAACGTTTTGATCAGCAGATTGACAAGCGATGGGTCAATTTTGGTCTTTTTCAGCGCCCGCTTCGGCAAACGCAATACTCCCAAAATGACGAAGTGCCCGATCACGAAGATCAAAATGGCTTCCCCGAAGGGCAAAGCGTATTTTAAAACGGTGTTCCAGTTGATTTTCGGCATAAGTAATCTCCTCTTTTTTGATTTGTATTCAGTATAGCATAGTTTCAAATAAAAATCCATAATAAAAAGACCGTCATACAAGCGTATGACGGTCTTTTGTTTCAATAATAATCGGGATCAACCGAGCCAGTTACAGCTGACAACCACACCGGCAAAGACGATGGAAACCATCGACAACAGCTTGATGAGGATGTTGATAGCCGGGCCGGAGGTATCCTTGAACGGGTCGCCGACGGTATCGCCGACAACGGCCGCCTTGTGCTGATCACTGCCCTTGCCGCCGTGAACACCGCTTTCGATGTACTTTTTGGCGTTATCCCAGGCACCGCCCGAGTTGGACATAAAGATCGCCATTAAGAAGCCGCCGGCAGTAGCGCCTGCCAACATACCGACAACACCCTGATAACCGAGAATCACGCCGGTAACGATCGGTGCAAGAATGGCAACGATGGTCGGCAAAATCATTTCACGCAGGCTGGCTTTGGTGCAAAGGTCAACGCACTTTGCGTAATCGGGGTCAGCTTCGCCTGCCATCAGTCCCTTAATTTCACGGAACTGTCTGCGAACTTCGATAACGACCGACTGTGCAGCCTTGCCGACCGAGTCCATCGTGAGAGCTGCGAAGATGAAGGGCAGGCAGGTACCGATGAACAGACCGACCAAGACCTTCGGGTTCATCAAATCAAAGGTAAAGTCGCCGTCCGGCAACAACGATTTGATCTTATCAATGTAGGAAGCCATTAGTGCCAGAGCGGTTAATGCGGCCGAGCCGATTGCAAAGCCCTTACCGGTAGCGGCAGTAGTGTTGCCTAAAGAGTCAAGGGCATCGGTGCGCTCACGAACGGAAGCATCAAGACCTGCCATTTCGGCAATGCCGCCGGCGTTATCGGCAACAGGGCCGTAAGCGTCGGTTGCAAGGGTGATGCCCAAGGTGGAAAGCATACCGACGGCCGAAAGTGCAATGCCGAAAAGACCCTTTGCCGGTTCGGCGACCGAGCCGCCCGAAACAAAGAAGGCAATCAGAATACAGGCCGCAACAATGACGATCGGCAGAGCGGTGGAAAGCATACCAAGGCCCAAACCGCCGATGATGATGGTGGCGCTGCCCGTTTCGGACTTAGCCGCCAAATTGCGGGTGGGCTTGTAGGAATCGGAGGTAAAGTATTCGGTTGCACGGCCGATCAGCACGCCGGCCAAAAGGCCAGCCAAAATGGCAAAGTACAAACCGATGGTCTTTTTGCCGTCAAGGCAGAACCAAACGATCGGGAAAGAAATCAAAGCGATCAAAACGGCACTTAAGTTGGTGCCGCGACCCAAAGAGCCAAGCAATGCTTTCTGGTCGGCGTCTTCCTTCGTGCGGACGAAGAAGGTACCGATCAGCGAGCAGAGAATACCGCAGGCGGCAATCAACAGCGGCACGGAAAGGGCACGGAAGTTGCCGTCAAAGGCAACGACGCCCAAAGCCATTGCAGAGATGATAGAGCCGACGTAGGATTCGTGAAGGTCGGCGCCCATACCGGCAACGTCACCGACGTTGTCACCAACGTTATCGGCAATAACGGCAGGGTTGCGGGGGTCGTCTTCCGGAATACCGGCTTCAACTTTACCCACAAGGTCTGCACCGACGTCGGCGGCCTTGGTGAAGATACCGCCGCCTACACGGGCAAACAGTGCCATCGAAGAAGCACCCATACCGAAGGTCAGCATTGCAGAGGTAATGTCGGAAGCGTTCAGCTTAAAGGCATATTTCAGCAGGATAAACCAAACCGAAATATCCAAAAGACCGAGACCGACGACCGTAAAGCCCATGACCGAGCCGGCCGAGAACGCTACACGAAGACCCTTGTTAAGGCCGCTTTGGCAGGCATTTGCGGTGCGGGCATTGGCAGCCGTTGCGATCTTCATTCCGACAAATCCCGAAAGACCCGAGAAAAATCCGCCGGTGATAAAGGCGAACGGAACGAAGGCGGTCAGCTTACCGAATGCGACCATAACCCAAAGAATTGCGAACATAACTGCGAAGAAGATCGAAACGACGGTGTATTGCCGTTTCAGGTAGGCGTTTGCGCCGGCTTTAACTGAATCGGAAATCTTCTTCATTTTTTCCGTTCCGCGATCAAAGCCCAGTACACGCTTGGCCATAACACCGGCAAATACCAGTGCGATGATGGCGCCGATCAGCGTAGCAAACGCGGCGTTGTTTTGCAAAAACTGCATAAACGAAACATCCTTTCAATTTTAAATTTAACAGTACCAATAAGGACACGATTGCCGCATTCGCAAAAATATGCAAAAATGCGGCAAAAATTTGAATAAATATTGATACTGTTAATTTTTAGACAATTCATTGTACCATATTTTATGAAAAAGTCAAGAGAAAAAAGTAGAAAGACGCCAACAAAAAAGAAAGATAAAGGAAAAAACGCTATCTGATGATGTTTTTTTTGAGGATATTCGGCGATAAAACGGATCGTCCGACGAAATTTATGCAAAAAGAAAAGATCCCGAATATTCAGGATCTTTTCGTAAATATGCAATACTGCCGGAACACTTACCGACAAATATTTCAAGGCTGAACGGCGCCGGCTTAATCGGACGCCTTTTACGGAGCTTATTTCAAGAGAGCGACGGCGTCGGCAATTGTTTTTTCAAATGCCTCTTTACCGTATTTATCCACCTCGGCTTTATTCTTTTCGCCGTGGGTCAGGCATCCTGCACCGCCGATACAACCGCCGATACAAGCCATACCTTCAATAAAGTTGGCGTCCAGCACGTTTTTGCTCTTTTTCAGCAGGGCCATGCGACATTCTTCAATGCCGTCGCAGGCAACCGCTTTCAGATCAAATTCGATATTCTGCTCCTTTAAGCCCTGCGTTACGGCATCGGAAAGACCGCCGCTGCGGGCAAAAATACGTCCGAAGTAGGACGCGTTATCCAGTACGTCCTCACCAAGCGTGGTAATGTCAAGATCCTTGCTGTCAAAAAGGGCCTGCAATTCTTCAAAGGTGATGACCGCATCGACGTACGGTTTCACGCTTTCCAGCTGTGCTTCGGCCTTTTTGGCAGTACACGGTCCGATGAATACCACCTTTGCCTTCGGGTCAATATTTTTCAGGTATTTCGCCAAAGCGCCCATCGGGGAAAGGTTATGGGATACCAGCGGCAGCAAATCCGGAAATGCCGATTTAATATACTGCACGAATGCCGGACAGCAGGAGCTGGTCAAGAATCCCTTTTCGGCCAATTCTTTCGATTCGGATTGTGCTACCATATCGGCGCCCAGTGCCGCTTCGATAACCGTATAGAATCCGAGTTCTTTCAAACCGGAAATAACCTGTCCGAGTTTTGCATAGGTAAACTGGCTTGAAAGGGAGGGGGCAACGATCGCATAAACCTTATAATCCGTATTTTGATTGCTCTTTTTAACCATATCAATTACGTTAAGAATATAAGACTTATCCATAATTGCGCCGAAGGGACACTGGTACACGCACGAACCGCACTGAATACACTTATTGTTATCAATGGCGGCGGCGTTGTCATTGTTGATGGAAATTGCCTTGACCTTGCAGGCGATCTGGCAGGGGCGCTTGCGGTTCGTTATGGCCGAATAGGGGCAAACCTTGGCACACTGACCGCATTCCACACACTTGGTTTTGTCAATGTGTGCTACGTAGTTGTGATCGAACGAGATGGCGCCGCGCTTACAAACGTCCTCACAACGGTGGGCCAAACATCCGCGGCAGGAATCGGTCACCTCATAACCGGCGGCCGGACATTCATCGCAGGCAATATCAATAACCTGAATGACGTTCGGATTTTCGGAATCGCCGCCCATGGCGATCTTTACGCGTTCACCCAAAATGGCACGTTCCTTATAAACACAGCAACGCATGGTAGGAGTTTTGCCGGGAACGATCATTTTCGGAATATCCAAAGCATTCTGGAGAAGCGTATCATTCCAGGCTTGGCGCGCGACCTCGCGCAAAACTTTATATTTCAGGTATTGCACCTTTGTATCAAATTTTCTGACGCCCATGGCATTCCCTCCTTAAAAATAACTTACTTTAATGCGCTTGCCCATGGCTTTCAGACATTTTGAAAGCTCCTCGACCAAATTCATTTTGATATTGAAATTGATGGGCAGATCGGGGTTTTGGTGCGCCGGATTAACGGCACGTCCCACGTAAAAGTTAATATCGGTCGCCTCTTCAAACAGCAGTCGGCAAATCAGCGAAGCACCGTCACGCTTAAAGCTCCAATGCTCGTATTCCTTGTTTTCGCCCAGATAATCTCTGGCATATTCCAGCACGCGGTTTACGGTAATGACCCCTTCGGTCACAAGGTCTACGCCTTCAATTTCGGCGGTAGGCGGAATATCACTGCGTTCAAAATTAAGGCTTGCCTTTAACGGCTTGCGCAAAAACTTTGCCGCAATGGAAGAGGTGGTGCCGCCGCAGATAATGTGCTTGCCCTCTTTCGAGAAGAACAGCGACATCATACGGTCGGCATCGTCCCGGTTAGAGGGCGGGCCAAACAGCATATTCATCGGCTCACGCTTGCGGATACGCACCACGCAGGCCGTTGCATCGTCACCGGGTTTATAACCGTACAACTTGTCACATTCGTCCACCAGCATGGTCGAAAGCGTTTTGGCCGTGTAGCCGACCGGTGCCAAGGTTTCCATAAAAGCGGCAATATCTTCCCGCTTCCAGCCGAAGTTGTACGCCGTTCCGATGCCGGCGTGCGGGCAACCGTCACTCATTGCAATGAAAATATCGTTTTCCTGCAATTTGATCAGCGATTTATAAATCTTTTTGCCGCCGATATTCATTTCCATTTTCGGATAATCCCAGTTTTCTTCGTCACGAATAACGATAACGTGCGGATTATCGTACTGAATGATCTCGGCCGTTTGATTATTCAGCAGATGAATAATGGTAAAGG
>JAKSQF010000083.1 GCA_024404235.1 Clostridia bacterium
CCTGAAAATGCCTACGTCCGATCTTGCGACGTTAGCGGCACCGGGCGGTTCGCTGTACGGGATCCAGTTCACCAACAACGGTCGAATCGTGATCTTCGGCGGCGGTGTTCCGCTTTATGATGCGGCAGGCAATATCGTCGGCGGCCTTGGGGTCAGCGGCGGTACCGAAGCACAGGATACCGCTTTGGCACAGTTCGGTGCCAAGTGGTTTGCCGACAATATAAAATAAGAAAGGAAATCACTATGAATTCTGCAGATATTGAAAAGATTGTCAAGCAGATCATTGGGGAAATGCAGGGTAGCGGCACGGCTTCTGCTCCGGCAAAGGCTTCGGGCGCTATCCCGAAGACCGCCCGTGTTGCAATGCTCACTTCGCTCGAGCATTTCGACGTCAAGGAATTCCCCATCCCGCAGCTCGGTGACGATGATATTCTCGTCAAGGTCGAAGGCTGCGGCGTCTGCGGAACCGACGCGCACGAATTTAAGCGTGACCCGTTCAGCCTCATTCCGGTCGCCCTCGGCCACGAAGGTACCGGTGAAATCGTTGCAATGGGTAAAAACGTTAAGGTCGACAGCGCCGGTAAACCCCTGAATATCGGTGATAAAGTTGTTACTTGCATGATCTTCAAGGACAACCCCGATATCACGATGTATGACCTCAATAAACAAAACGTCGGCGGTGCAGACGTATACGGTCTGTTGCCGGATGACGATATCCACCTCAACGGCTGGTTCTCCGATTACCTGTTCGTTCGCGGCGGATCGACCATCTTCAACGTCAGCGACCTGGATCTGGATTCCCGTATCCTTATCGAACCGGCGGCCGTGTTGGTTCACGCTGTGGAGCGCGCCAAGACTACCGGCATTTTGCGTTTCAACAGCCGTGTTGCCGTTCAGGGCTGCGGCCCGATCGGCCTGCTGTGTATCGCCGTTCTGCGCACGATGGGTATTGAAAACATCGTTGCGGTCGACGGTAACGAACAGCGCTTGGCATTTGCCAAGGAAATGGGCGCCGAAAAGTCGGTCAACTTTAAGGATCATCAGGGCATTGAAGCACTGACCGGTGCGGTTGAAAATGCCTTCGGCGGTCACTTGGCGGACTTTGCGTTCCAGTGCACCGGCTCTCCGGTGGCACACGCCAACATTTATAAATTCATTCGCAACGGCGGCGGTCTTTGCGAATTGGGCTTCTTTATCAACGGCGGCGATGCAACCATCAACCCGCACTTTGATATCTGCTCGAAGGAAATCACCACGGTCGGTTCTTGGGTTTACACCCTGCGTGACTACGCCACCACCTTTGATTTCTTAAAGCGCGCTAAGGCCATCGGTCTTCCGGTGCAGAAGCTGATCACCCACCGTTTCCCGTTGGATCAGATCAACGAAGCGCTGAAAACCAACCTTGCTATGCAGGGCCTTAAGATCGCAATCGTTAATCAGTAAGGGGAATCGTTATGGCAAAGGCAGTCGGAATTATCGAAGTATACGGTCTGGTCGCGGCATTCGTTGCCTGTGACGCCGCCTGCAAAGCGGCCGACGTTACGGTCGAAAACTTCGATAAAAACAAACCCGGCAATCCGGACGGTCTTCCGGTTCCGCTGATTGTCTGCTTAAAATTCCGCGGTGACGTTTCTGCGGTAGAGGCGGCGGTCGAAGCCGCAAAGGAAGCGGCGGAAAAGGTTTCCGGCGTTATCTGTACACATATCATCGCCAATGTCGAGCAGGACACCGAAAAGATGTTACAGCTCAATGCGTTTGATAAGAAGTAAATACTAAATTTTTAATTACGGAGGAAATAAAAATGGCACTCGAAGCATTAGGTATGGTTGAAACCAGAGGTTTGGTCGCTTCTATCGAAGCCGCCGATGCAATGGTAAAGGCAGCAAACGTTCAGCTCATCGGCACCGAAAAGATCGGTTCCGGTTTGGTATCCGTCATGGTTCGCGGCGACGTCGGTGCAGTTAAGTCTGCTACCGAAGCCGGCTCTGCAGCAGCTTCCAAGCTGGGCGAACTGGTCGCAGTACACGTCATTCCGCGTCCGCACGCTGACGTTGAAAAGATCCTGCCGACCTTAAAATAATTTTTAGAGGAATTTCAAATGAATTCTTTGGGACTTGTTGAGGTACAAAGCGTTACCGGTGCCGTGGATTGCCTGGATATCATGTGCAAAGCGGCCGATGTAAACTTTGTTACTTGGGAACGAAAACTTGGCGGAAGACTTGTCACCATCATTGTGGAAGGACAGGTTTCTGCGGTTACTGCCGCGGTGGAGGCGGCTGTTGCCGGGGCGATCATTCGTCCGGCGGCCTATGCCGTTATCGCAAATCCGCACAGCGAAACCGAGCGTATGGTCAACTTAAGCGCCTCCCGTCTTTTGAAGAAGGCGGCCGCTGAAGAAAAGGCTGAACGTCACATCCAAGAGGTTTGATTGAAAGGTGGTACCCTAAATGGCTACTGCAAGTAGTAATACGCCGAAAAAGGCAACGCCCGTAAAGGCGGAAGCCCCGAAAAAGGCACCCGTTAAAAAGGAAACGACGGTAAAGGAGGAAAAGAAAATGGCACTCGAAGCATTGGGTATGGTTGAAACCAGAGGTTTGGTTGCTTCTATCGAAGCCGCCGATGCAATGGTAAAGGCCGCTAACGTTGAACTGATCGGCACCGAAAAGATCGGTTCCGGCTTGGTATCCGTTATGGTTCGCGGCGACGTTGGTGCGGTTAAGGCCGCCACCGAAGCCGGCTCCGCTGCAGCTTCCAAACTCGGTGAGTTGGTCGCTGTTCACGTCATTCCGCGTCCGCATAATGACGTTGAAAAGATTTTGCCCTCTTTAAAATAATTAAATAGGACAAATCACTGCGCAGGATTTGTTTGGGCTCCGTGAAAACGGAGCCCAGAGATCTGCGAAAAACGTATGAAAGAGGAAAAAAGTATGATCGTCGGAAAAGTTGTAGGCAGTGTGGTCGCCACACGCAAAAATGAACGGCTGCTCGGCAGCAAGTTTATGATCGTTGATCCGATCGAAAATATGTCCGAAAACGGCAGAATCGTTGCAGTGGATAACGTCGGTGCCGGTATCGGAGAGATCGTACTTGTCGCAATGGGCAGTGCCGCACGTATCGGCTGCGACCTTGAAAACGCGCCCGTAGATGCCGCTATTGTCGGTATTGTTGATGATTCTATCGGATTGTTGGACTGAAAAACGTATGGAATTAAATGAATTAAAAGCGCTGCTTCAAAAAAGCGGTGTTGTCGGTGCCGGCGGTGCCGGTTTTCCGAGTTATGCAAAGCTCAGCGAAAAGGCCGATACCATCATTCTGAACTGTGCGGAATGTGAGCCGTTGCTCAAACTGCACCGTCAGGTTTTGAAGTTTCACGCACACGAAATTCTGTCCGCATTGGATACGGTTCGTGAAGCGGTCGGTGCAGAACGTGCCATTGTGGCGATCAAGCCTTCGGCCAAGCACACCATCGCCGCGTGTGAAGCGTGCATTAAAGATTTAAATAAGATTTCAATCGGACTTCTGCCGGAGGTTTATCCCGCCGGTGACGAGGTCATTGCAATATATGAAGTGACAGGTCGTGTCGTTCAACCGGGACAACTGCCCATTTCGGTCGGTGTAACGGTGTTTAACGTGGAAACCATGCTGAATACGTTTTATGCGTTAAGCGAGGGCAAAAACGTTACCCATAAATATATCACCGTGACCGGTGCGGTCAAAAATCCGGTTACTTTGCGGGTGCCGCTCGGCGTCACCTTCTGTGAGGTGATCGAATATGCCGGCGGGGCGACCATTAAGGATTACGAGCTGTTGTGCGGCGGGCCGATGACCGGAACGCTGACAACCGAAGCCAACGTTGTCACCAAGACCAGCAATGCGATCATCGTACTGCCGGCCGACCACCCCGTTGTTCAAAAGAAACACGCCAACCCCGCCATTTCGTTCAAGAGAGCGATGTCGGCGTGCTGTCAGTGTCGGATGTGTACCGATCTGTGTCCCCGTAATATGCTGGGTCACCCGATCGAACCCAACCGCTTTATGCGTTCACTGACCAGCGGTGTTTCCAAGGATACCGCTGCATATACCGGTGCATTTTTCTGCAGCTCTTGCGGACTGTGCGAAATGTACTCCTGCTTCCAAAATCTTTCACCCCGTACCTTGCTTTCGGTGATGAAAGGGGAACTGCGGAAGAACGGCGTTAAACCGCCGCAGGTCGAAGCCGGTCCGGTTAATCCCGGCCGCGACGGTCGCCGCATTTCCAAAAACCGTTTGATCGCCCGCTTGGGTCTTACCGAATATAACGCGCAGGCCTTGTTGGACGAGCGTTCCGTTCCGGTAAACAGCGTTAAGCTGATGCTTTCGCAACACATCGGTGCGCCGGCTGTGGCCGCCGTAAAGGTGGGGCAAAAGGTCAGCGCAAACGATACGGTCGCCAATCCGACCGAAGGTGCTTTGGGGGTTGCCATTCATACCCCGATCGACGGCACCGTAAAAGAAGTAAACGATAAATACATCATTGTAGCCGCCCGTTGACGGCACTGTGGAGGGATAATATATCATGGTCAAAGCATTAGGTATGGTGGAATTTCTCACCGTATCCGCCGGTATGACCGGTGCCGATACGATGGTTAAAACCGCCGACGTGGATATTGTAGAAGCCGCCACGGTCTGCCCGGGTAAATACATCGTTCTCATTGATGGGGAACTGAGTGCCGTAAAGGCTTCGGTCGAAGCCGCCAAAACCAAAAATCCCGAAAAGGTCATCGACAGCTTTGTGCTGGGCGCTCCGCACGAATCGCTGTATCCGGCGATTTACGGTGCAACTCCGCCCGAATCGGTCGAAGCACTCGGTGTGATGGAAAGCTTTTCCGCCGCCAGCTGTATCGTTGCGGCCGATGCCGCCGCCAAGACAGCTTGGGTCGAACTGATCGAACTGCGTTTGGCACGCGGTATGTGCGGTAAATCGTACCTGCTGTTGACCGGCTCGGTTTCGGCAGTTAGTGCTGCTATCGAACGTGCCAAGCAGGAAGCCGAAGACCGCGGTATGTTGCTTGACAGCTCGGTCATTCCGCGTCCGGATCAGAAAATCTGGAAAAGTATTCTTTAATCATAATTGATCCTTTCCGCGCAATAACGAAAAGGGAGTGTTTATTTGTTAGCCATTGAACGTCGCAATGCGATTTTGGCAAAACTGTCACTGGAAGGCAAGGTCGTCGTCAGCGATTTAAGTCGGGAATTTTCCGTTACGGAAGAAACCATCCGCCGTGACCTTGAAAAGCTTGAAAGTGACGGGCTGGCCCGCAAAACCTATGGCGGTGCCGTAAAAAACGATAATTTCAATACCGATCTGCCGTTCCACATTCGTAAACAAACCAACGTGGAAAGTAAGCAGAAGATCGCCGCACTCTTGGCCGATATGATCCACGACGGGGATTATATCATGCTGGATTCCAGCACCACGGCACTGTGCGTGATCAAAAATATCCTAAACCGTCAAAAAATCACCCTCATCACCAATTCCATCGAGATTATGTTGGAACTTTGCAACAAACCCGATTGGACGGTCATTTCGACCGGCGGTGTGCTTAAAGAGGGCGGACTGTCATTAGTCGGTTATCAGGCCGAACGGATGGTGCGTGGCTTCCACGTGGATATGGCCATCTGCTCCTGCAAAGGGTTGGACGCCGAAATGGGCGTGACCGATTCCAATGAACGCGACAGCGAGATCAAAAAAGCGTTCTTTGCCTCGGCAAAGCGCCGCGTTCTTGCAGTTGATAATTCTAAGTTTGATAAAGCCTCCTTCGTCAAGGTCTGCGGCATCAACGAGGTGGACGTCATCGCCACCGATGCCGATCCCGGTCAGCGTTGGGCAGAACGGTTAAGGGATGCTGAGGTCGAGCTTGTTTTTCCAAAGCTGAATAACGAATCTGAATTTTTGGAGTGACAAAAATGAAAATATTAGTTGTAAATGCAGGTAGTTCTTCCTTAAAGTATCAATTCATTGATATGGAAAACGAAAACGTACTGTGCAAGGGTAACTGTGAACGAATCGGCCTTTCGGGTACGATTTCCCATAAAGTGCCGGGTCGTGAGCCGTACAAGGCCGACTATGCCATGCCGACCCATAACGAGGCGATCTCCTTGGTTTTAAGCCTGTTGACCGATGCCGAGCACGGCGTTATCAGCAGCATTGATGAAATCGACGCCGTCGGCCACCGTATTGCCCACGGCGGTGAAAAGTACCGCAAATCTACCATCATCGACGATGAGGTTTTGCAGTACCTTGAAGGCATTGTTCCGATCAACCCCCTGCACGGCCCTCCGGCCATTGCCGGTATGCGCGCCTGCATTGCGCAAATGCCCAACACTCCGCAGGTCGGCGTATTTGATACTTCTTTCTACGGCGATATCGAAGATTTCCGTTACATCTATCCGCTGCCGTATGAATACTACACCGAAAAGAAGATCCGCCGTTACGGTTTCCACGGCACCTCGCACCGCTACGTTTCCAACCGTGCCGCCGAGGTTGTCGGCAAGGATCTTAAGGATCTGAAAATCATCACCTGCCACCTCGGTAACGGTTCTTCCGTCACCGCTATCAAAAACGGTGTTGCCATTGATACTTCGATGGGCTTCACCCCGCAGGAGGGTGTTATGATGGGCACCCGTTCGGGCAGTTTTGACCCGTCGGTGCTGACCTACATTATGAAAACCGAAGGTCTTTCTGCTGAAGAGGCCGAAAACCTCATCAATAAAAAGTCCGGCCTTTTGGGTGTCAGCGGTCACAGCGATGCCCGTGACGTTGCCGATGCCGCCCACGCAGGTGACTACCGTGCCACCTTGGCACAAAAGATGGTCGGTAACAGCGTCAAGCGCTTGATCGGTGCCTATTATGCTGAACTCAACGGTTTGGATCTGTTGATCTTTACCGCAGGTCTCGGTGAGTACGACGAAGACATCCGCCGTTACTCTTGTGAAGGCTTGGATGCACTCGGCATTAAGATCGATATGGATAAAAACGACCACGCACCGCGCGGCGAAGAATTTGAATTGACTGCTCCGGGCGCTACCGTTCGCACCTTCATTCTTCCGACCAACGAAGAATTGATGATCGCACGTGACGCCGCAGCACTTGTAAAATAATCGGGAGGAAACAGTAAAATGGCTGAAATTACCAAGTCTGATATTGAACAGATCATTAAACAGGTCATCAGCAGTATGGACGGCGCAAAGGCTTCCGCTTCTGCCGCAAATTATACCAGCACCGCCTACGAAGGCCGTCAGCTTATCGGTATTTATTCCGATATGAACGAGGCCATCGCCGCTGCGAACGAAGGCTATAAGGCCGTTCGTAAAATGAGCGTGGAACAGCGTGAAAAAATCATCACCGCTATCCGCAAGCTCACCCGTGAAGAAGCCCCCATTATGGCACAAATCGGTGTTGCCGAAACCGGTATGGGCAAGGTCGAGCATAAACGCTTAAAGCACATTTTGGTTGCCGATAAAACTCCCGGTACTGAAGATATCGTCAGCGAAGCCAAGACCGGCGACAACGGTTTGACCCTCGTTGAAATGGCACCGTTCGGTGTTG
>JAKSQF010000084.1 GCA_024404235.1 Clostridia bacterium
CGAAAACTGGCGGTCGTAGATATACATCAGCTCGCACTGACCCACGGCGGCGGCCGCCTGTTTCGTCGGCATATCGGCCGGACGTTCGCGCAAAGCCAGTTTGCCGACGCCCATTCCGATAGCGCCCGAGCTGACAAGCAAAATTTCATTGCCGGCGTTTTTCAGATCGCTGATAACACGACACAGCTTTTCCACGTGGCGAATATTCATATTTCCGTTGGCATAGGTCAGCGTAGATGTGCCGACCTTAATGGCAATTCTCATAAAGACCCTCGTTTCATGAACACTTTATACGATTATATCACGCTTTTTCGCTTTTCGCAACACCGAAGAAAAGCCGAAAATAATATTTTACTTTTTTACCCAAATCGGTTATAATAGGCACAATAATAAAAAAGGGGGTTGACCCGATGGAAACGGTGTTTCGGGCAGCGGAAAGGGATGAATATCCGCTGGTGCTGGACTTTTACTGCCGGCTGATCGACGAAATGCAGGGAATTCCGTACAGTCCTTCGTGGAAAATCGGGATTTACCCTACCGAGGAATACCTGCAACAATCGGTACAAAACGGGCAGGTATATTTGGCGCTGGACGGCGAAACGGTTATGGGCGCTTTTATTCTGAACAACGTTTTCGGTGAAGGCTATGCAAAGGCCGATTGGCACGTCCCCGCCGAGGCGAACGAATACTCGGTCGTACACGCTTTGGGCATTCGACCCCGCTTTACCAAAAGAGGGCTTGGCAGAATGCTGTTGCGCAACGCCCTGCTGATTGCACGAAATCAAGGAAAAAAGGCGGTGCGGTTGGACGTTTTGAAGGGCAATCAGCCTGCCGAACGGCTTTATACATCGGTCGGCTTTCATTTGGTGCAGACGGTTCGCCTTTTCTACGGTGACACCGGCTGGGGTGACTTTAATCTTTACGAGTTTGATCTTTCCACAATTCCGCAGGAGGCGTTTTTATGACGGAAAAAGAGGCAATATTACAGCGGCATTCGGTACGGAACTACACCGACCGAAAAATTGAGCCGGCGGCGGTCGAAGAGTTGAACCGCCTGATCGACGAGGTAAACGAGCAGGGACAGTTGCATTTGCAATTATTGACCGATGCCGGCGGAACGTTTAACCGATTTTTCAGCCGCATTATGGGGCTTGGCAGTGCGCCGTCGGTCATTGCCTGCATCGGCAAGGATGCCGACGATTTGGACGAGCGCATCGGCTACTACGGAGAAAAAATCGTACTGGCGGCACAGCAAATGGGATTGAACACCTGTTGGGCAGGTACCTTCAACCGTGACCGCGTTCCGGTAAAACTCGCCCCCGATGAGCGGCTTTCGATCGTGATCGCCATCGGCTACGGCGAAACGGCAGGAAAACCGCGCCGTTCCAAAAAGCCGGAGCAGGTCGCAAACGTTACCGAACAAAGTCCCGAATGGTTTAAAAACGGCGTAGAAGCGGCGTTGAAGGCCCCCACCGCCATCAATCAACAGCACTTTTTCATTCGGCTGAGCGAAGACGAAACGGTCGCCTTTGAGGATTTGGGCGGCGTTTTCAGCAAGGTGGATCTCGGTATTGTGAAATACCACTTTGAGGTCGGCAAACAATCTTGATAAAGCAGAAAAATACACCCTCTTTTTAAGAAGGGTGTATTTTTCTTTTTTGGGGTGTATTAACTTATACTTACGAATCAAGAAATTCCTTTACCCAACTAAAAACGGTCGCCTTGTCGGTATCACGGGCAAAGCGCTTGCCGGCTTCCCATTTTGCTTTCGGCGCAAGGGTGTGCAGATTTGTATCGCTTGAGCCGATCCCGCTGGAGTGGGAGGTGCAGAACGGAATGACCGTTTTACCGGAAAAATCATAGCTTTCAAGGAAGGTGCTGATGATTCTCGGTGCTTGCGAATGCCAGATCGGGTAGCCGATGAAAATTACGTCGTATTCGTCCATATTGGAAATACTGCCCGAAATAGCGGGGCGTGCCGAAGGGTCGCTTTGTTCCCGATCGGCACGGCAATCGGTGTAATAGGCAAGATCGGCTTCGGTATAGGGTACGGCGGGGGTAATTTCATAAAGATCCGCCCCGACCGCTTCCCGAACGTACTGTGCCAATGTCTTTGTTGTTCCCGTTGCAGAGAAATATGCCACCAAAACCTTGCCCGATTTTGCGGCATCCTCCTTATGCAGACGGAAGGTCACGGCCACGTTTGAACTGCCGAGAACGGAGAGCAGTTCGGCCTTTGTCACGCCCTTTATTTTGCCGAGCCGTGTATAAGACCACTGATTACTACCGTAAATCAAGGAAATTTGATTACCCTTATAAAGAACGATATCCCCCGTCGTTGCGGTTATTTTTTCATCGCTTGCCGTGAATTTTTGCGGCAGATCGCCGGTTTTTTCAAAATTGCCGTAATCGTGCAAGGAAAGGGTCAGATCCCCCTTGCGCAGAAGATCGGCAAACTCCCATGCCGCCGAATTGTCATACAAGGTGGCGGTCAAAACCGTTTTGCCGACCTGCACGTCGATTTCGGGGATCGCGGCCAAATCGGCCTGCGTGCTTTGGCTGTCGATCACATCGTTTGTTTTTGTTTTGCTTTCCGACGGTTTCTTTTTTTCGACAGTACGGCCGTTACAAGCGCAAAGGGCAAGGATTAACAAGACCGAAAGGACGGAAAAAAACCACTTTTTACGCATTTTTGCCCTCCGTTTTGCAAATGATTTTTTCGGCAAAAACATAGAAGCAATCACAAGCTTGCTTTAAATATTATTTTAATTTCCTCCGGCGTAAGGATTTTATATCCGCCGTTCATGATCAAGGTGCTTTCAACCATGCCGTCCAGCATTTCTTCAGTGGTGCCAAGGTCGGTAATGTTCATCACAAGACCGATGCTCTTCATCCAATCTTCCATTGCACAAAGGCCTGCTTTTGCAATATCTTCTTCGGTTTTGCCCTTCGGGTTTACGTTCCACACCGCTTCGGCATAGCGGGCAAATTTCTTCGTACCGTAGGGAAGGATATAACGATAATACGGCATGGATACCGCCGAAAGCGTCATACCGTGCGTGGCATCGGTGTGCGCACCGACCGCCTGACCGAGCATGTGCACCATCCAGTCGGTGCTTTTGCCCTTTGCAACAAGGGTATTCAGCGCCCACGTTGCGATCCACATAATATTACTGCGTGCTTCGTAGTCGGTCGGGTTTTCGACGGCAATATTCGCGCTATGGATAAGAGAGCGCAAAAGACCTTCCATAATATAGTCGCTGGTATTATCATCCGTGCCGGAGAAGTACTGCTCCAATATATGGGACATAATATCGAAAATGCCCGAAATCATTTGATATTTCGGCAGAGTGTAGGTGAATTTCGGATTCAGAATTGAAAACTTCGGGAAAACGTTTTCACCGAAGACGTGGCCGATCTTCAGTTTTTGCTGATGATTAGTAATGACCGAGCCGCCGTTCATTTCACTGCCGGTACCGACCATGGTCAGCACACAACCGACGGGAATGATCTTGCAGGAAACGTCCTCAAAACGGATAAAATACTTTTCCCACGGATCGTCGTTACAATGCACCGATACCGAAACGGCCTTTGCATAATCGCAGACAGAGCCGCCGCCCACGGCGAGGATCAGATCCGCCTGTGCGGCCTTGGCACGTGCAACGCCCTCGTTCAGCTTATCCGAGGTCGGGTTCGGCATAACGCCGGCATCCTCGAAAATTTCCTTGCCGTTTTCTTTCAGCAGAGCAACGACCTTATCGTAAATGCCGTTCTTTTTGATCGAGCCGCCGCCGTATACAAGAAGGACGTTTTTGCCGTATTTCGGCAGTTCTGCGTTTAGTCCGTTCAACGCGTCTTCCCCGAAATAAAGCTTGGTGGGATTGCAGTAAGTGAAATTTCCTAACATCGTTTTGCTCCTTTTTTGTTTTATAATATTATTCTATTGCACCGGTATTTATATGTCAAATGCTTATATTTTATGGCGCACATATAATTGACGGGCATAATACAAAATGCTATAATGCTACCAAGGAGGAATAAAAATGGAATTACGGGAACTGAAATATTTTTTATCGGTAGCAAATGAACAGAGCATTTCAAAGGCGTCTGAGGCGCTTTTTGTCACGCAACCGAATTTATCACGCCAGATGCAGAAGCTTGAAAAGGAGATCGGGCAACAGTTATTCATTCGCGGCAGCGGTAACCGACGGTTGGTACTGACCGATGCCGGAAAACTGCTGCAAAAGCGGGCAGAGGAAATGCTGGAGCTTTACCGAAAAACCGAGGAGGAGCTATGCGCACCGATCACCGACGTCAGCGGAGAGATTTGTATCGGCGGCGGCGAGTCTTACGTATTAAAGCTGGTTGCCAAGGCCGCCCGAGATTTGCAAAAGCAGTATCCGAAGGTGCGGTTTCAGTTGTTCAGCGGGGACAGCACCGCTGTTTCGGAGCGGTTGGATAAGGGGCTTATTGATTTCGGCATTTTTATTGAGCCTGCCGATCTTTCAAAGTACGACTGCCTGCAACTGCCGTTGACCGACACGTGGGGTATTTTGATGAAAAAGGATCACCCCTTAGCGCCAAAAGATCACATCACGCCGGAAGACCTGTGGGACGAGCCGCTGATCATATCAAAGCAATCCTACAACAAGCGCCGAATTACCGACTGGTTTCAAAAGCCGATGGGAAGCCTTAACGTCGTTGCAACCTATAACCTGATTTACAATGCTTCCCTGCTGGTGGAGGAGGGAATGGGTTGTGCGTTGGGATTGGATAAGCTGATCAACACGACGGGCAACAGCAATTTATGCTTTCGACCGCTGTACCCGACGTTGGAGTCACACCTTAACATTGCCTGGAAAAAGCATCCGGTATTTCCGAAATGCGCCGAAGCATTCCTTAACGTTTTGAAAGAATATCTGTGAAGTACACAAAAATCCGTTTGCACACTCTTCCCTTTTCGGACATACAATGGGGTAGCATTATCGAAAGGAGTTGATGTTTTGGCTAACTTGAAAGTACGGTGCAGTATGGGGGTCGAAACCGACGTTCGGTTTAAGGTATCGGTCAAGACTATTCCCGAAAATCGGCTTGTTTTCAGCGAAACCTTTGCACCGAATACCACTATTACGGTTCCCCTTGAACCGAGAAAATACCAGCTCGAAATATCCAATAATGCTTGCCTTAGTCCCCGCAAAATCGTCAAGTACCTTGATTTTACAAGGCAGTGTGAATACGGGTATAATCCCGTATATACCGCTCCCTTAAGAATACCCGTGCGCACGCTTGACATTCGCGTTACGGACACAAACTATCCGAATATAATACCGATAAACGGAGGAATTACAGTATGCAGACTGTCTACACGATAGATTTTACCAACAGCACGGCACAAAACGTACAGCTGCCGATCGGCACCTATGCCGTTACCGCCAATAACCTGAAAGGTTACGCCGGCACCACCATCAGCACGTTTACAGTTACCCCCAACACGACCCAGATCAACCTGCAGGTCACGGCAGACGGCACGTTGAACATTACCGTAAAGGACAATCAAAACAACCCCGTCACCGCCGGCACGTTGCAGTTCAGCAATGCCGTCGGCAATGTTCCCTACGGTTCGACGGTCAATATCGGTGCGACCGGTAACGCCACCTTCCGCAACGTACCGCACGATGCCGTAAACGGCATTGACCTTTTCGTCAGCCAGCCCACCTCGGACGCTTCGCACAATCCGATCACCGTTCCGCAGGCGGTCGATATGGTCGGCGCAACGCAGAACGAAACCATCCTCAACGATACGAAAGCCATCACGGTAACACTCAACGTTGCCGATGCCAACTACCCCGGCATTACACCCATCAACGGTAGTCTTACCGCCGAATTGCGTGCCGCCCAGTAACGGATTGCGACCTTGAAATAGCGGCATAAGAAGATCCCCGTCCTCTTTTGAGAACGGGGATTGTTTCATTATAACACTTTTCCCGATATTTTGTTGACTTGTTTCAACAAATATGGTATTTTAGAAATATAAAAAATAATATAGAATGGAGCGCTTGTTATGGGATTATTTGATGTATTAAAAAAAGCTGCAACGGATGCGTTGAGCGGAAATTCCGCCGGTGTAAACCGCGCGGCAAATAATGTTGCCAACTCCGTCAGCAATGCCGTGAAATCCGCCGCTTCCAAGGAATCCAAAACCTTTACGTTCAATGCGTTACCGCAGTCAGTCGAGGAGCTGAAAGCCCTGCCGGAAGCTACGTTGGATTCCCCCTTCAAAGCTGCTGCCCTTACGGTTTGCGCACTTTGTGTTTTCCCCGATAATCGGGAAGCAGCAGTTGAAATGCTGAATTTCTTAAAGGGACCGCAGCCGCTTTCAACACAGGAAGAGCATTTTATCGCCGATCGGTTTATGGACGGAAAAAGATACGTCCCCTTCTCCTACTTTGAGGGCGCAACGCCGACCAACGATTACACCCCGACCGCCCCGTATAAGATTACCGTTTTTTCAAATCCGTATTCTTATCAGGACCCCAACTACGCCGTTCTTTTCATGAAATCCGGCGGTGCCGATTCCGAGCGTCAGGTAAAACTGCGCCGCAAGGGTAACCAATGGTTCTTGTGGGAACAGTTCCTGCTGTCTGACATCCGCCAACCGAAATCGGCCGATCCTTGGGCATAAGGAAAGCACGCATGATGTTTGAAAAACTTTTCAAAAAGAAAAAGGCAGACGAAAAAATCGCACCGCCGATTGAAATTCCGGAAGCACCGGGTAAGAACGGCTATGCCGCTTTTTTCGAATGCCCCTATTGCAAAAAGACCTTTGCAAAAACAAGCCTCTACTGCGATCATTGCGGGAAGCAGGTTTTTGACCGATAAACTTACAATAAAAAAATAATTTGGGAGTGATACCATGGCGGTTATGGAACAGTATAAATGCCCTGCCTGCGGCGGTGCATTGGAATTCAGCCCCGAACTGCAAAAAATGAAATGTCCCTACTGCGAAAGCGAGTTCGACATTGACTTGATCAAAGAGGTTTCCGAAACCGAAGCGAAAATCGAAACCGACGACAAAATGGACAGTTGGAGTGATGACGCCGGCAACAGCTGGAGCGACGAAGAGCGTTCTTCCGTGCGGACGTACAGTTGTAAATCCTGCGGCGGTGAAATCATTGCCGATATCAATACGGGCGCAACGACCTGCCCCTACTGCGGCAACAACGTTGTTGTAAACGACCAATTTGCCGAAACCTTAAAGCCCGATTTGATCATTCCGTTCAAGCTGAACAAGGATGCCGCCAAATCGGCGTTTTTAAATCACCTTTCGGGCAAAAAGTTATTGCCGAAATTCTTTAAAGAGGATACCCACATTGATGAAATCAAGGGTATTTACGTTCCGTTTTGGCTCTACAATGCCGACGTGGACGGCTCGGTAAAATATTCCGCCACCAAGGTGCGCCACT
>JAKSQF010000085.1 GCA_024404235.1 Clostridia bacterium
GAGCGAAGTCAAGAAGATTGTATGGCCCGGTTTCCGTGATGTTGTAAAGAACACGCTGATCGTTCTGATCATCTGCCTGCTTGTCGGTGCATTGATCTGGATCTGCGACAAGGGTCTCGGCGAACTGATCAAACTGATCATGACCAAAAGATCCTAACAACCGAACGGAGGGGTAAAGAATGGCTGATAACACGGAAGCAAAATGGTATGTCGTTCATACCTATTCCGGTTACGAAAACAAGGTTGCAAACGATCTTGCAACGATGGTAGAAAGCCGTGGAATGCAGGATTTGATTCAAGATATCAAAATCCCGACCGAAACGGTTACTGAAGTTAAAGAAGATACAAAGCGCGAGGTAGAGCGTAAGGTTTTCCCCGGCTATGTATTGATCAAGATGATCGTCACCAACGACAGTTGGTACGTTGTCCGTAATATTCGCGGCTGTACCGGTTTTGTCGGACCTGCTTCTAAGCCGGTTCCGCTTACCGATGCGGAGGTTGCGGCTTTGGGCGTTGAAAAGCACAGCGTCGAGGTCGGCTATGCGATCGGCGATAACGTCAAGATCATCAGCGGTCCGTTGGAGGGCTACGGCGGTGTTGTCCGCGCACTGGACATTGCCAACAACAACGTTTGCGTAGGTCTTTCCATGTTTGGTAAGGAAACGCCGGTCGAATTGGAACTGGATCAGATTTCCCTTGCCGATTAAACAGTTAATACGCAGTAATGCCTATTAAGAAAGCCCATCGGCTTTCAGGGTGAGGTACGACCCCTTAACAGTGCCAAGGTGGGAGGAGCGGACAGATGACCGTTCCGCCAAGTGTAAAAATACACAGTTACCACGAATAATGGAGGTGCTAACGAATGGCTCAGAAAATTACAGGCTACATCAAGTTACAAATTCCGGCAGGAAAGGCTACACCGGCCCCTCCGGTCGGTCCGGCACTCGGTCAGCACGGTGTTAACATCATGGCGTTCACCAAAGAGTTCAACGAACGCACGAAGAACGACGCAGGTTTAATTATCCCGGTCGTCATCACCGTTTACGCAGACCGTTCTTTCAGCTTCATCACCAAGACCCCGCCGGCTGCTGTCCTTATCAAGAAGGCTTGCGGCATTGAAACGGCTTCGGGTACTCCGAACAAGCTGAAGGTTGCTAAGATCACGAAGGAGCAGGTACAGAAAATCGCCGAAACCAAAATGCCCGACCTCAACGCAGCAAGTCTTGAAGCTGCTATGAGCATGATCGCCGGTACGGCGCGCAGCATGGGTATCGAAGTCGTCGATTGATTCTCTCTCGTGGGAGGAAATTTCCGATTTAACCACTTATTGGGAGGTAAATAATGAAACACGGTAAAAAGTATAACGACAGCGTAAATTTGATCGAAAACGGCAAATTCTACGATGTTAACGAAGCAGTTACGCTTGCTTGCAAGACCGCTACTGCAAAATTTGATGAAACGGTTGAAATCCACGTTCGTTTGGGCGTTGACTCCCGCCACGCTGACCAGCAGGTCCGCGGCGCCGTCGTTCTGCCGAACGGTACCGGTAAAACCGTACGCACCTTGGTTTTCGCTAAGGGCGATAAGGCGGATGCCGCCACTGCTGCCGGCGCAGATTATGTCGGTGCTGAAGAACTCGTTGCCAAGATTCAGAACGAAAACTGGCTCGATTTCGACGTATGTATCGCTTCGCCTGATATGATGGGCGTTGTCGGTCGTTTGGGTAAGGTTTTAGGTCCGCGTGGCTTAATGCCGACCCCGAAAGCCGGAACCGTTACTCCGGACGTTGCTAAGGCTGTTACCGAAGCAAAAGCCGGTAAGATCGAATACCGTTTGGACAAGACCAACATCATCCACTGCCCGATCGGTAAAGCTTCTTTCGGTCCCGAAAAGTTGCAGGAAAACCTCGATGCTTTGATGGATGCCATCGTTAAGGCAAAACCGGCCGCTACCAAGGGTCAGTACGTTCGCTCTTGCGCAATCGCTACTACCATGGGCCCCGGCATCAAGCTGAGCGTTGCCAAGTACAACTAATAAGCTTTTCAAAAACACCTCCGATTTTCGGGGGTGTTTTTTTATATGTTTTTTTGTAAAACGCATAAATTCAAAATGCTTTGCAGGAAAATCCTTGCCTTTTTGGGGTTGCTATGGTATGCTGTTTATGTATAATACATCATTTTCCAATATGCGTAATTTTAAGCTTATCGGAGGAAATTTCAATGAAAACAAATATGTTCAAAAAACTGTTAAGCCTGCTTTTATGTGTAGCGATTTGTATGGCTTTTATGCCTACCTTTGTCCTTGCCGAAACGCCGGAGAGATATAACGTCAGTGTAATCTCAAATGCAACCGATAAGGGCAGTGTTGCCCTTGAGGTAGATGGGCAAAAGTGGTGGGGAAGCAGTGCTTCCAGTCTGTGGCAGGCGGACAGCACGATTATAGCATACGCCCGTGCGGAAAACGGCTGTGCCTTTTTAGGCTGGCGCAATGAAACCGGCCGCATCGTTTCGCAATCCACCGAATATTCGGTTAAGGTAACGGGTGAAATCCGACTGTATGCCGATTTTGTGTCGAGTGATTGCGTGGTCGGTCAAGGCTGGTGGCTGGATGCCGACGGCTGTCTGCACATGTTTGGTGCCATCACCAACAATTCCGATGAAACCGATACACCTTGGTATGAAGCAATGGGCACGCACAAGCGTATTCGTTCGGTTATAGCGGAAGAAGGTTCTTCTATTAACAACTGTTATTGGCTATTTCACGACGCGACGAATCTTGTTACGGCAGATATCCGCAAATTGGATACCTCCGGGGTAACCAATATGGCCGGGATGTTCATTGCTTGCAAAAACCTTGTTGAATGCAATGCCGCCGGCATAGACACCTCTGCGGTCACAGATATGTACAGTATGTTCTACGGATGTTCTTCGTTGGAAAAGGTTGATGTAAGCGGATTTGTTTTTACAACAAGCGGTGACATTGCCGGTATGTTCGATGGCTGCAGCAGCCTGAATGAGATTGATTTATCGTCTTGGAGTTTTCCGAAGTTTGGTTATCCGATTATTGCTCGTATGTTTCAAAACTGTACCAACCTTGCGTATATTGATATGTCCGGTCTGCAGATTAAGGCAAGCGGTAAAGAAACGGCCGATGTGGTAGCGGGATGTGATTCTCTGGTGATGATTCGTGCGCACGAAAGTTTTTACGACCGTTGTGCGGCTATGGTTTGGAGAGTTGCCAAAGAATGGACCAATAAAAATACGGGCGAGGTTTATACAGATTATCAGCAGGCTTTTGAAACTTCAGGCCCCGATGTTGTTCTTGCACGGCCGTTTTCGGGCGACGGATGGAATCTTGATATCAACCAAAAACTTCACCTGACAGGGGCGGTCACTAACCCGACCGTTGTCGGCGGCAAGGATTTGACCCCGTGGGAGCCCTTTAAGGGTCTTATTACATCGGTTGAAGCACAAAACGGTGCTTCGGTGGATAACGGTAACTCGCTGTTTGAAAACTGCTCGATTCTTTCTTCTGCCGATCTTGGCAAATTAAACACAACGGGCGTTTTGCGAATGGCCAATATGTTTGCTTCGTGTCCCGTGCTGTCCAATGTCAACCTCGGTAAAATGAATACCGCATCCGTCACGAATACGCATCGGATGTTTGCTGATTGCGGCATGCTTGAAACGCTGGATTTGCGTTCGCTCAACACGTCGGCAGTGTACGATATGGGCGGTATGTTTGAAAACTGCCGTTCGTTGACGAATTTGGATTTAAGCTCGTTTGACACCACTCGTACGGCGTATATGAATGAAATGTTCGCCGGCTGTGAAAACCTTACCGCACTACATCTTTCAAACTTTTCAACCGGCAGAGCGACAAGAATGAACGGAATGTTCAAGGATTGTAAAAATCTTCGCTTCCTTGATATTTCAAGCTTTACGACCGGCAGTTTGGAAGATACGCAAACGGGCAGTGCCGACGATTTCTTTGACGGATGTACGTCGCTTGAAACGGTTGGTGTAAACTATGATATCATCCGCCCGATTGTAACAAGTCTTGCTACCGTTTCGTACACTTGGCTTGATACCGAAACCGACACAGAACGTGTCGGCGTTTCACAGATGCGAGATATTGCCGGTAAAACCTTCCTTGTAAAATCCGGCACAAGCTTCCACCATCTGTGGGTCGGTGATATTCCGGTTACCGACGGCAATATGAACGATATCCTCGGTGACGGCTGTGCACGCTTCGTGCCGTCCAGCGGTATGCTTTATCTTGAAGATTTAACGATAACCGACCGTTGGCATGAAAACGCAAACGGTCGCAAGGCAATGCTCAGCATTGATTGCTATCTGACCGTTTGCTTGGAGGGCGAAAACACGCTGAAGAATATCGGTTGGACAGACCGTGACGGTGTTTATATCGCCGAAGAATACTCGGTAAACTTTATTGGGGACGGTTGCCTGAACGTTGCCGTTTCCAAAAACGGCGGCCGTGCCATCTGCGCAGAAAACAACGCCGTTTCTACCAACGATAACGTCACGCTGAACCTTTCGGGTCACTACGGTTATTACGATAATTATACCGGCGGCGACCGCGGCTCTTTGACGTTGTATGACCGCTCCCGTGTGTATGCTTTCGGCTACCGTGCCGATGACGATGCTGAAGGTTTGGCAATCCTTTGCCCCGATATCACCGTGTGCGACAACGCCCGTCTGTATGCCGAATACGATTGGAATCAGCCGGCGGTCGATACCTTTGACAGCGGCTTTGCCTATCTTTCACCGCTGACCGTTCGCGGTATCCGTAATATCGCGGGTATGGTCAATCAGCAGTGGACGGGGCTGACCGGCATCAACGGAAGCTTTGATGCGCAGGAAGAGGATTTCCGTGCATTGGATATCCAAGCCGGTAACGTGTTGCCGGGCGACGTAAACCTTGACGGACGGGTCGATGCGCAGGACGTCACCTACTTAAAGCAGATGCTTTTGAAGAATTCCACCGACCTGAAATATGATTTGAACGGTGATAAATCGGTCGACATTCGCGACCTTGTGGCATTGAAAAAGATTTTGGCATAAAAAACATCCCGCTCTTTTAAAGCGGGATGTTTTACTACACAAAAAGGCGACCGCTTTGTGCGGTCGCCTTTTATCAATCATTGCCAAATCCCATAATGCCGTTCAGCTTTCACGCATCAACACTAACGGATTCATTGGAATAGGTTTTTCTGATATTCGGTCAAGTATCTTCTGATGTCGTCTGTTACGATGTGCTTGGCCTCTCTTTGAAGTTCACCAAGCATTGCTTCAATAGTTGCCTTGTAGTACGCAAGAGATTTCTTGTTGCCTTGATCTTCGGTTACCTCATACTTTGCAAGGGAATATTGGAAAACTTCTTGCATTTTCTCGCTTTGTGCGTTGTTTAAGAACGGTAACATTCCTTGAACAACATCATTGGTTAGGTCTTGTTTCACGGTCATTTCTCCTTTGAATAATTCTTAGAGAACGACACGAAGCGGCTAACGCTTAATCTCTCCCGCCACTGGTAGGAGTTATTTATAAGCCTTTTGTTACAGCCGGATTATATTGCCATTATTTAATATTACCTGTTTTAGCTGTGACCACTGCTCATTTGTCAATTTTGTAATACTACCTGTACGACTTATATTTATGAAGTCCCTAAAATCATCAATGGAAACTGGGTGATCAAATAACTTCAAATCGCAAATCTTTCCGTACCATGGACTTTTCCATCCTTGATAGGGAAAGTCCGATACGTCCTGAAAAGGCAAATCCTCCAACATTCCAACGGCCAGTAAATGACCGGCATAGCTGTTGTATTTTTTTCGTTCTTCTTCTGCAAAGTTTATTAACTCATTGTCGTTCAATTTTTTTGCTTCAGCGCAAACGTGTGCGATATGATCTTTTGCTGTTTTGGCGCACATGAAAAGAACTGTATCGCCAACTTTGCATTCTTTATCAACAGTCCATTCTGTCTTGCTTGTATCAATCGCATCGGTCAATAGTATTTCCAAACTTGTATAACCGTTGTTGTTATATAGTCTGTCTGCCAAATCTTCTATTTCTTTTGGTGGTTGAAAATTTGTTATTATTACCATTTGGTTTCATCCTCTCATTAATAAATAATAATTTAGCGGCTTAAATGTCAATGTCGGAAACATCAAGTTCGCTGGACATCAGCTTTGGCAAAAGAGCATCTCTTGGTTGGGATAACTAATGTTTTTTTCATTAATACACTGCGCCGATATTACGCTTTTTTCCAAATGGCCATAATCAGATTCAGCTCGCCCTCAACGTCGGTAGAAATCTTCACCCATTCGGTACCGGCCAAAAAGGTACTGCGGTCGTACATATACAAAGCGCCGTCTTCAATTTTGCAAGGCGTTTTTTCGTATTCGACCATACCGTCTTGGATCATACCGGCCTTTTCCATTTTTTCAATTTCCTCCTGCGGTATGTCTGCGGGAATGGCAAGGCGGTAAATCATTTCATTTTCGGTCACGGTCATAACCGTGTCGATTTGCATCTGCATCTGCCGTAATTCACGGGGATCTTCACCTGCCTCCTTCATTTGCTCGTATACGGTCGTGGGATCCATAAACTCTATTTTTTCGGTTTCGTGGTTCATCGTCCTCAGCTTGCTTAATTTGTAATCGCCTAAAAAATCCATAAACATATCTCCGTTCTGTATTTTTTAATCTGTTGTACGTAACTGCGCAAGTGTTTTACGGCGTATCCTCCGGCCAACGGACGTTGCATTTCAGGTATTCCTGACATTCGGTCAAGCCTTCCTGCAAAAGCGCTTTGGTGCGGTCGTAGGAATTTTGCGCACCGGTCGCAACCGATCCCGAAAGCCCGAAATTCATTGCACCGTAATCCCTGCTTTCCAACGGGTAAACGGTATAGCGGGCGGTATAAATTCCGTTTTTGTGACCGGTCTTTTCCATGCCGACCCACGTCGGAATAACGTCAACGCCACTTAACACGGTCGTTCCGTCGCTGTACTTCTTAAAGGTGTAGTAAAACAGCACGCCGTCCTCGGTGTGACCCGTTTCACAACAGCCGGTCATTTGATCTCTGCGTTGGTTGGAAACGGCGTTGCCCATTGAATAAAGGCAAACGGTGGTGTGGTCACTGCCGGAAGCGTGTAACAGCTCCATCGGCTCCACCACGTGCGGATGTCCGCCGACGATCACGTCAACACCAAGGTCGCACAGCTTTTGCGCAATGGTCTTTTGCCAGTCGTTCGGACTCAAGCGGTATTCAACGCCCCAATGCAAATAGAAAACGATCGCATCGGCGTTTTGTGCCTTCATTTGGGCGATAGTCTGCTCGGCTTCGGCATAGAAATCGTCGATATGCTGGTATGAGCAGGAGTTGACCAGCGCCGTACCCTCGCTTGCAAGCGCGTTGCCGTTGCGGTACTTGTGGTTCG
>JAKSQF010000086.1 GCA_024404235.1 Clostridia bacterium
CGCCTCCTAAGCGAAAGGCCGGCGGTTCGAATCCGCCTCAGGGTGCCATCAAAAAAGAGTCAAAAACCCTTGTAAATAAAGGATTTTCGGCTCTTTCTTTTTATGTGATTTGCCTTTAAGGTGTACGGAAAATTAGCAAAAACGAGTATCAAATTAGCAGGCGACAAAAATTATTGGAGTGTTAAAGTTCAACTTCATTCGGCTCAATCCCGCTAATCAAATTAGCAGGAATATCGCTTTTCTGGCTAATCGAAACGGCTCTCCTGCTAATCGGAGCAAAAAAACGTGTTTATTTCTTGCTAATTGAAAATGTAAACTACAACAGTTTGATTTTGTCACAATTTTTCTTAAATATATTGAAATAATCTCCGAAAAATGATATACTAATAATGCCAAACTAATTAGATATGCAAGGTGATATTTTCTTTTTATAGGGGATACTATACCCTTTTCCCAAGGTCAACGAATTTGATAAAAATGAAAATTCTGTTATGGATCTTGGGTTATACCATTTTGCATAATTAGTTTGGCGACTATCGGAGTTTGCGTTTTTTGTGCGGTTGCTTCGGTAGCCGCACTTTTTATTTTTGGGGAGATGTAAAAATGAGAACTGAAAAGAAACTGACGGGCTACCCGTCCATAGACAAACCGTGGCTGAAATATTATGATTCTGGAGTGGCAGAAACTCCTATCCCAAAATGTTCAATCTATCAAATCATAAAGGAAAAGAATAAAGATAGACTCAATAAAATTGCAATAGAACTCAGAAGTAGTCAAAATAATTTTAATGAAGGAATTAAAATTACATACAAGCAATTTTTTAATAGAATTGATAGTATTGCAAAATCTTATTATCAAATGGGATTGCGTGAGAATGAAATTGTAATTACAATTCTTCCTAACATTCCTGAAAGCAGAGAGTTAATTTATGGTTTAAATGCAATAGGTGCAACTGTATATCCCGTTTCTCCAATGATTTCAGCCGGACAACTACAAAAGATTATTGGTGAATGCAAGTGCAAACATATAGCTGTGTTTGCAGGATTTTATGAGAAATTCAAAGATATTATATCTCAATGCTCGTTGAATAGCATTCTTTATATTACAGGAACAGAATCTTTACCATCCGCTTTGAGATTTATCAACAATCTTAAAAATGGCAAGAATAAAAACAAGAATCTATTAGAGTGGCATGAATTTATTAAAACCGGAAAAAATTTTAGTGGTGAATTGCAACCATATTATAACGAAAATCATATTGCAATAATTGTAGGAACCAGTGGCACAACAGGTATACCTAAAGGTGTATGTTTAACAGATGACAATCTTAACGCTATTGCTTTACAACACGGATTAAGCGGTATTTTAGATGAAGAAGATGTTATGCTTGATGCATTAATTCAATCAATTGGGTACGGAATATCCACTATGCATTACTCCACATTTTACGGATATAAAAATATTCTAATTCCCGAGTTGCTCACCAATAGATTTGCAGAAGTATTATGCAAAGTAAAACCCGATCATTTTACCGGTGGTCCGGTACATTGTCAAAACCTTTTAAAAAGTCAAGAGTTTATAAGCAGGAATCTACCCAAAATGAAAAACTTAGTTTCAGGTGGAGCAACTTTGCCGAAGGATATTGAAAAACAATTAAACAATGTTGATGATGATTTTTCAGAAGATGGCATACAATCGCCAAAAGTCCTAGTGCGTCAAGGATTTGGAGCAACAGAAAATGGCGGATGTGGTGCCTATGCAAAGCAAGGAGCATATAAGTTTGGCGGCGTAGGCATTCCTCTTCCTTTTGACACTATTTCAATTTTTGAACCTGGTACGGATAACGAACTTTCATATAATCAAGAAGGTGAAATTTGCATATGCGGACCGACCGTTATGAAAGGTTATTATAACAACGAAAAAGAAACAAACGTCGTATTAAAACAACACAAAGATGGTGAAATATGGTTGCATTTGGCTGACTTAGGGCATATGGATGAAGATGGTCAATTATTTATTACAGATAGAATAAAAAATATTTTTATGAGAACTGGGTTTAATGTCCATCCTTCAAAAATAGCCGAATACATCAGTTCTCTTGATGAAGTATCAGAATGTGCAGTAATTGGGGTTGAACACCTTGAACAGCAAAAGGTTCCTGTTGCTTTTATTGTGATATCAAAAGAATATTCAGATAGCGCTAATGATGCATTAAGTAAAGTTAAGGATTCTTGCTTTAAGAATTTAGAAGAAATGTCCGTCCCGTACGATTATGTCTTAGTGGATTCAATTCCTCGTAATTTAGGCGGAAAAGTTGATAATAATGCATTGCTTAAACTAACTGGCGTTTGTTACACAAAATGATTTTTCACCGTGCGTTTGAACAGGAAGCCGAAAAAAAGTGACCGCCTAACACCATAAGGTACTATACGGTATCAAGTCGGACTATTGTCATTTCCCGTTTTTCATTTGACTTGCTAATTGTCTGCTAAGCGGAGCGAATAAATCGTGATAAAACAAACAGGGACGGCATAACACAATAGCGAGGCAAAACATATAAAAATGCCAAACAATACGGCACTTCCAGGGATTGCTAGGGACTGTATCTGCCCGACCTTTTCCGCCTCCTAAGCGGTAGGCCGGAGGTTCGAATCCTCTTAGCGACGCCAAAAAAGAAAAGTCAGGATATTCGGCTAAGCCGAGTGTCCTGACTTTTGTTTTTTTACCGGAAAGCAGAGGGGTTCCTTTTATCCTTATAGGGCGCTCTCGTCGTAGACTGCACGGCTTCCGCCGATAAATTTCGGGCGGGTGCGTGCCGCAACGACCAATGCTTCCCCGATTTTATTCTGTTGCAGGCGAACGGGAACAGCCACCTTTTTCAGGTGCATTCCGATAAGCGTTAGTCCAATATCCAAACCGGCATCGGCGCGAATTTCCTCCACGGCGACCGGATCTGCAAAATGCGCATAAGCCTGCGTTGCAAAGGAGCCGCCCGCCTTGGGCTGTGGCACAACGTTGACGATTTCGGCATTCGGCACAGCCGCACGCTCGACAATAATGGCGCGGTTCAAATGCTCACAGCACTGTGCCGCAACAAAAATGCCGTTTTCCTTGGCAAAGTCGTAGATCCCCTCGAACAGATCCTTGGCGGTTTCGGGGCTGGAATTGGTACCGATCTTCGAGCCGATCACCTCACTGGTGGAGCATCCGATCACCACGGTATCGCCCGATTTCAGCGCCGCTTTTTCGACCAACTCTTTTATAGCGGCCTGCGCTTCACAATAAATGCTGTTTTGTGTCAAGAAAATCCCTCTCCTTTATGAATAGGTCTTAATAATGCTTTTTGCGACCTCGCAACGGGTCGTGCAGGTATCCATTGCCTGCTTTTCAATGTGGCGATGTGCGTCCGGCTCGGTCATTTTAAGATGATCGATCAACAGCCATTTTGCACGGTTGACAAGACGGATTTCCTCCATCTTTTCCTCAATGGAGGTCGTTTTCTTTTCGAAGCCGCGCAGGCGCTCGCGCGCCGCCGCCATAAATTCAAGGCCGATATTCACCGCCGAAGAAGAGGTCGGCTTAGAAAGGGTGAACACGCCGTGCGGCATCAGCCTGCTACGCATTTCGGCGTACTGATCCGCCCGAACCAAAAACAGACAGACGGTATTTTTGGTGGCCGAAACGTCGATGGCAATTTTGGTGCCGTTTTCGTCCGGCAGGGGTGAATTGATGATAACGAAATCAAACGATTTTTCCAGCAGTTTTCGTTTGGCGGATGAAGCGCTGTCGGCGTAGATCACCGGCTCGCACCGGGCGGCCGACAACAGCGGTATCAGACTTTCGTTGAATTTATCGGAGGATGAAACAACAAGGGTACGGTAAAACCGTCCATTAAATACCATTGTTTTCTCATCCCCTTTCACTACGTTATATAAACAGAATTATCCGCAATAGGTATCAATCGTTTTTTTCGGCAGGTGTTCTGCAATAAAGGTGCTGTTTTGTGCAAGTGCCGCCGCCTCTTTCAAAGATGACGGCAGTTTTTCAAAGGTCTGCGTTTCAGCTTCCTCTGCCGCAAAGAAATTGATTTCGGCCGCAGGCGGCAGCTGTAACTGTCGCTTGATACCGTCAAGCCCCGCATAAATCAGCAACGCAAAGGCAAGATACGGATTGGCCGTCGGATCGGGCGAACGCAGTTCGGCACGGCGGTGTTCGTCGTCGGCCGCCGGCAGGCGGACAAACAGCGAACGGTTTTCGCATCCCCACGAAATGTACTGCGGCGCCTTAAAACTGCCGAGGCGTTGATACGATTCGGCAGTCGGGTTCATAAACACGGTCATAGCACTGGCATGCTCCAGCACGCCGGCAACCGCCGATTCCAACACAGAGGAACCGTCCGCACTCTTCACCGACAGATTGATGTGCAGACCGTTGCCCGGCTTATCCTGAATGGGTTTCGGTGAAAAATCGGCCGAAAGACCGTTTCGCACCGCAACGGCGTTGACCACCGTATAATAGGCCATGGCGTTATCGGCCGCGGAAAGTGCATCGGCATAGCGGAAATCGACCTCGTTTTGACCGGGGCCGGCCTCGTGGTGAGAGCTTTCGGGGTGAATGCCCATCTGCTCAAGCATCAGGCAGATTTCACGGCGGACGTTTTCACCCTTATCCTCGGGGGCGATATCCATATATCCCGCCTGATCATAGGGGCGTGCCGTTTTATTGCCGTTTTCGTCCTGTTCAAAGAGATAAAACTCCATCTCCGGTCAGAAATAAAAGGTATATCCTGCCGCCTTGGCATCCTCGACTGCACGCATTAAAATGCTGCGGCAATCGTTTTCAAAAATTTGGCCGTCGGGGTAGGTGATGGTGCAGAACATACGAACGACCTTGCCGTGCTCCGGCCGCCAGGGCAGGATGGCAAGCGTATCAGGGTCCGGATGCAAAAACAGATCCGACCGCATTTCGCCGCCGAATCCTCTAATCGCCGATGCGTCGATGGACACGCCTTTTGAAAAGGCGCGTTCCAACTCGTACGGCATTATAGAAATGTTTTTTTGCTTTCCGAACACATCGCAAAAGGCCAGTCGAATGAACTTAACATCCTCTTCGTAGATGAACTGCATAACCTCTTGTTTTGTGTACTTCATAGAATACCTACTTTCTAATTCGCCACGTACATCTGCTTGTACGGGTTTTTACTGTCAGGTTCGATTTTTGTGAACGGTACACTCAAAATCGTTTTCATATCATAACCGAACTGTTTGCAAAATTCGGCAATGTATTCGTTAATATCGGCAAGATCCTCTTCGGAAGCGGTAGAGGTCGTGACGTTTTTCGGGAAATTGATCCCTTCGGCAGACGAGCGCAGATAGACCTTGCCGCCGTGCATACCCGTGCAGGCAAAGTTGCTGACGATTTTTTTGTCATCCTCGGTAAGACCTAAAACGATAATGATACCGCCGGCCTGATATTCGCCGAGGAAACTGCCGCATTTACCGCCGATGACAATAACCGGACGCTTTTCCTTGTATTCCTTCATGTGGATACCGGCACGGTATCCGGCGTCGCCCTTGACGTAGATTTCGCCGCCGCGCATGGCATAACCGGCGGCATCGCCGATGCTGCCGTGAATGATAATACGTCCGTTGTTCATGGTGTCGCCGACGGCGTCCTGCGCGTTGCCGTTGACGGTGATTTCGGAACCGTTTAAGTATGCACCGAGTGCGTTGCCCGGAACACCGTTGATGACGATATTGCGGCCCGAAAAACCGGCAGCAATAAAGCGCTGACCACAGCAACCGTCCAGCTCGACGTCCTCGGTCAGATCCCGCAATTGTTCATTGAGTTCCTGATATTCCAATGTGGAAACATCTAATTTCTTCATATTATACCACACCTCCGAACATTTTTCCACGCTTTTTTTCCGAATATGCCACAGAAGTGGCAACTTTTTTCAGCAATTCAAAATTTACCGTATCAAGCGGCGTTTTTTCACGGATCAAACCCGTATAGATACCGGCACGCTCGGTTTCGCCCACCAGCATAAATCCGGTCAGCAAACCGTTACGGCAAAACAGCTGTTTCACCTCTTGGTCGGTGTTTTCCTCATAAACCTCGCCGTCGTCATAACGGGTACCGGCCGTCATCGTATGCAGACCGAAGAATCCGATCGAGTTCATGGGAATTCCCTGATCAAACGTATCATCCCCGCCGGCCATATTCACACCGGCACAGTGACCTTGGAAGTAGGCGTTCGGCATCAATGCCAAAATACGCTTACCGCCGAAGGTAATATCCTCGCCCTCGGCACAGTCGCCCGCAGAATAGATATCCGCAAGGGAGGTTTGCATTTTTTCGTTGATAACGATACCGCGGTTGGTTTCGCCGCCGGCATCCTTAACAAGTCCGATATTTGCCCGCACGCCGATGGCCAGCACCGACACGTCGAACGATACTTCGCTGCCGCTCTTCATCACGGCAGTATTACCCGAAAAACGCTCGACACTGTCGGAAAGCAGGAAGCGGATGCCCTGCTGTTCCAAATGGCTTTGCACGATCGCGGCGCTTTGCACGTCGAGAATACTTGAAAGAATACGGTCGGAAAGGTCGCAAACGGTAATGTTGTCGGTGATTTCCTTCAAGCCCTCGGCACATTTCAGACCGATCAGACCTGCACCCACGATGAACACGCGCGAATCTTTATGAACGGCCGTCTTCAGCGCAACGGCATCATCCAGCGTCATAAAGGAATACTTTTCGGGAACGGTATCTAAGCCTTCAAAGGGTGGCACAAAGGGTGAAGAACCCGTTGCAACGCAAAGTTTTGTATAGGAAAGGGCGGTGCCGTCGTCCAACGAAACGGTTTTGGCGTCCTTATCAATCTTTACGGCCGTTTTGCCGTAAAGCACCGTACAGCCGTTCTTTTCGTAAAAATCCGCATCGCGGTAGCGCATCCGTTCGGTGTCGGTCCTGTCTTCCAAATAATAAGAGATCAGCGGACGGCAGTAAACGGGATGATTTTCGGTCGAAACGACCGTGATGGCACCGACCGAATCGGTACTGCGAATCCCCTCGATACAGGCGGCGGCCGCTACGCCGTTGCCGATAATAACATACTGTTGCATCGTTCTTACCTCTCTTCGTAGATGATTGCCCGATTGGGACAGCCCTTTACGCAGGCCGGCTCGCCGCAGGCATTTTCAAGACACAGCTCACACTTTTGCATTACGCCCGATTGGGACGGTGCCAATGCACCGGCCGGACAAACCAACACACAGGTCAAACAACCGACGCACTTGGTCTGATCGATTTTAATTACGCCGTCCTTGGAGGAAATGGCACCCGCAATGCAG
>JAKSQF010000087.1 GCA_024404235.1 Clostridia bacterium
CGGCTGGGTCAAGATTTCCGGCGAAGTCACCTTTACCGAAGCCGGCACTCCGCAGTTCGGCTTTAAGTCCTACGACGGTGCAGGTGAAGTTTACATTGACGATATCCGCTTGGATAAGGTCACTTACGTTCCGGTCTATCCGTCTTCTACCTACACAGAAGGTATCGGTACCTTCGGCGGCGATAATGCAATGCTGATGGCCGATACTTCAAACGAGTGGTGGAACTATGGCACTGCAGTAGAAGAGGGCAAAAAGTATGTATATGCCATGGACGTTAAAATTGAAAACGCCGAAGCCGACTTCCAGTTCTATCCGTACGTGATGAACTTCGGTGATTTCTGGCAGAACGGACCGGTGTTCAATAACAATACCGATTGGCAGCATATTGAATTTGAATTCACCGCCGCCAAGCCCGATGCTGCAAACGGCACCCGCTTTGGTTTCTCCCGCACCGGTAACGGTACGGTTTACCTCGATAATATCACCTTGGCCGAGGTCGCCGAAGAAAACATTACAAGCACCGATTTGATTATCGGCAAGCAGACCAAGGGAGAAAATACCCGTATTGTTATGAAGCTTTGTGCCGATGCCGAAACCATTGAGGCTTACGATTCCGTTGCTATTAAGCTCACGGTCGACGGCGTTGAAAAGACTGTTGCCGTAGATTGCGTTTACGATTCTTTCTATAACAACGGTGCACTGGTTACGGCTGAAAGCTTGAATTGCACTTACGTTGCCATTCTTGAAATCGGTAACATCAATACGGCTTCTTCCGTGACGGTACAGGGTATGTACACCATCGGCGATACGGTTATGTACGGCACTGCCCGTGTTTTGAAATAATATCAAGCAAGCTTTGATATAGAGTATTTATCGAAAGGATCGATTGAAATGAAGAAAACACGGCAGCTTCTGCGTCTGGTTTCGTTCGTTATTGCCTGTGCGATCTGTATCGGTATGGTAAGCATTTCGGCGGGTGCCGTTTCAACAAGCGGTATTACCACTAATAATGCTACCGTATCGGTCAACGATCTCGGCAGTGCCGTGATTAACGGCGGTTTTGAAACCGGAACCCTGGACGGCTGGAACGTCGAACCCGGCTACAGTCAGTCTACGCAGTATGAATGGTATAAGGCGGCCTCGGTCACCGATACCGAAAAGCACAGCGGTAATTATGCAGGCCAGATGACAAAGTCTGATGATTCAGATCATTACGGCTATCAAACGGTTGTATACAATCCGCAGGTCGGTACGAATTACACCCTGACTTATTGGGCCAAGGCGACCGGCACCGCCAAAGTCGGCAGTGCGCTTTTGGCTCAGGGCGATAAATCCGACAAATGGACAACCTATGCCGAACAGTGGATGAATGGGGAAGAGCATTTCATTACTGCCACCGGCGATTGGGAACAACGTTCGTTTACCTTCAGCGTTCCCAATAATGATAATATCCAAATGATCACGATCCGTATTATGGTTTACGGTACAGGCACAATTTGGTTGGATGACGTTGCATTGAACGTCAAAACAACGACCGGCGAAGACGTTTTTGCAAACGGCAACTTTGATGAAAGCTCAACCGTAGGCTGGACGATGGGTGCTTCCACCGAAGTGCCGCCCACACCGGAAGTAAAGGATTTCTTCATCAACGGCGGTTTTGAAACCACCTTTGCCGCAAATTCCTCTTTCGGCTACAACATCAATGATGCCGTGGCAGAATTCACCACCGAAAACGTACACAGCGGTACCTATGCCGCCAAGTACACCTCCGGCTATTTCACCAACTATGCAACGGCAGTTGAACCCGGCACCTACACCTTGTCGATGTGGGTCAACACCGTTTCGGGTGCTACCGTCGAAATATCCGGCTTTGTTACGGGCTGCGGCATTCCGTGGCAGGATTTCGCTATGACTCCGGTCAGAGGCGTCACCGACGGCTGGGTCAAGATTTCCGGCGAAGTCACCTTCACTGAAGCCGGTAATCCGCAGTTCGGCTTTAAGTCCTACGACGGTACGGGCGTCGTTTATATCGACGATATCCAGCTCACGCAGGAAGAATTAAAGCCGCTGACCAAAACGACCGAACTGCTTGCTAATAACGATTTCGCAAGCGGTACGGCCAACTGGAACTTCTCCGGTAATTCGGCAATCATCAACGAAGCCGGTACCAATGTTCTTAAAATGACCGTTGCCGCAGGAGGCAGTGAGTACATTCAGCAGACGGTTGCCGTCGAACCCGGTAAAACCTATGATTTTGCCGCCGATTTGATGACGCAGGAGCAGGACGGAAACGACGCACAGGCACAGGTTTGGGCCATTGATTCCACTTGGAATATGATCTGCCCGAGTGAGTATAAGACCTATGGCTGGAAGCATCTTACCGCCACTTATACCGCTCCCGCAGGTGTTACCTCGATCACGATTTTGTTACAGCACAACGTGGTTGCAGGTGTTTCTTATTGGAAGAACATCTCGTTCTCGCTGACCGAAACCATAACCGAAGCCAAGTACGAAAACGTATTTGTCAACGGTGACTTTGAAACCGTTATTGACGGCACGATTCCGTTTGGAACGAACGTCAATTCGGCTGTGGCGGAGTTGACAACTGCCAACGTTCACAGCGGCAGTTATGCTATGAAATACACCTCTGGCTATTTCACCAACTACGCAACGGCAGTTGAAGCCGGCACCTACACCTTGTCAATGTGGGTCAACACTGTTTCGGGTGATACTGCTGAAATGTCCGGCTTTGTTTCGGGCTGTGGCATTCCGTGGCAGGATTTTGCCATGACCGCTGTCAGAGGCGTTACCGACGGTTGGGTCAAGATTTCCGGCGAAGTTACCTTTACCGAAGCCGGTACTCCGCAGTTCGGCTTTAAGTCCTACGACGGCGCAGGTGAAGTTTACATCGACGATATCCGTTTGGATAAAGTTACTTACACACCTGTATATCCGTCTTCTACCTACACAGAAGGTATCGGTACCTTCGGCGGTGACAATGCGGTTCTGATGGCCGATACCACGAACGAGTGGTGGAACTATGGCACTGCAGTTGAAGAGGGCAAAAAGTACGTTTATGCCATGGACGTTAAAATTGAAAACGCCGAAGCCGACTTCCAGTTCTATCCGTACGTGATGAACTTCGGTGATTTCTGGCAGAACGGACCGGTGTTCAACAATAATACCGATTGGCAGCATATTGAATTTGAATTCACCGCCGCTAAGCCCGATGCGGCAAACGGCACCCGCTTCGGTTTCTCCCGCACCGGTAACGGTACGGTTTACCTCGATAACGTCACCTTGACCGAGGTCGCCGAAGAACCGGAAACGGGTATCACAAGTGAAAACGAAAACCTTGCAGGTGACCGCACCGTTGCCGCCGAAAAGAACGGTAACCACGCGGAAACGATTGCAAACGTTGTTGCAGGTAAGAAGTATATTCTGAAATTCAACGTAATTTCTTGGTCCGAAGATAACAACGCAGCAATTTCGGCAAAGCTCGGCACAGCCGGATTTGAAAATCTGGTCATCGACGAGCAGGATGCCTTTGTCGCCGTAACGGTCGAATTGACCGCAAACGAAAGCGGTAACGTTGACCTGACCTTCGGCGCCGGCAATACTGCCGCGATCTTCAAGAATATCGAGCTTTACCGTGCGTACACCTTGGGTGACGTGAACGGTGACGATGCGCTGGATGTTCGCGACTTGGTAAGATACAAGAAATACCTTGCCGAAAAGGCTGAACTTGCAACCTATATCTATGCGGATATGAACGGCGATAACGCTCTCGATTCGGTAGATATGGCAGACGTTGCACGCGCCATTCTCGCAGCTTAAACTTATGTCGTAAAGTACCCCGACCGAGTTTTTCTCGATCGGGGTACAGTCGGCTCTGTAAAGAACAAAAAACAGTTTTTTTCTGTCTAAACCAATTTGATTTGCAATGCTTTTTGGAGGAATTTTAATGGTTAACACTCGCATGAATGAGGAAAATATCTTTCCGGTTGCGATAAAGGAAGAATCCGGTGTCGACGGAGCTTCAAATTTGTTTAAAGAGAAAAAAATCACGGCGTCTTTTTCTTTGGAAGATTTTGTGGAATTCAAAGGGAAGGGTGCCTATTTGGTATTGGATTTCGGTAAGGAAATCGTCGGCGGAATCCGTCTGGTGACAAGATGTGCGGAAGGAACGGCGCGTTTTCACCTGACCTTCGGCGAATCCTATTCCGAAGCCGTCACGCCGCTTGGCGAAAAGAATACCACGAACGATCATTCGCCGCGCGACTTTGACGTTCTTGTTTCCAATCTGTCGGACTTGACTTTCGGACAAACCGGTTTCCGTTTTGTGAAAATAGAACTGATCAGTGAAAAACCTGTTAAGCTTTCCGCTGTTGTTGCGGTCAATAAAACGCAGTATTTTGATTTTGAAGGCAGTATCTTTACAAGCGATGAGGAGATCAACAAAATCTTGAAAACGGCCGCATATACGTTAAAACTCTGCTTCCAAAACGGCTATATTTGGGACGGCATCAAGCGGGACCGCTTGGTTTGGAGCGGCGATCTTCATCAGGAAATCGTCACCTCGCTTTATCTGTACGGCAATACGCCGAATATCCCGAACGTGCTGGAACTGTTGCGCAATGAAACGCCGCACGGCAGCTGGATCAACGGTATTCCGACCTATTCCGCGTGGTGGGTCATCAATTTGATCGATTACTGCCGTCTTAGCGGAAATCGGGACTTTTTCGGTAAGCACAAGGATTTTGCTGACGAAATTTTTGAAGCTTTCGATAAGCATATTGACGGTGCGGGGCAGATGGATTTCGGCAATCCGGAAGAGATTATGTGCTTTTTCTTGGATTGGCCTACCTATCGCACGCCGGATGCCATGCTCGGAACAGCGGCGCTACTGTTTTACGCCGCCGGCAAGTATCTTGAAATTGCAGACTGTGAAGCGGCAAAGTCCGTTCGGCAAAAGCTTGAAAAGTACCTTTGTGAAACGGCACAAACCAAACAAACGGTTGCTTTTCAGGTGATGGCGGGCAAATCGGATGCCAAAAACAGCCGTCTGCAAATGGAACAGCAGGGAGCGGCAGGCTTTTCAACCTTTATGTCCTACTACATTCTTTCGGCCTTGGCACTGTGTCAAAGCGAAAAAACGCTTGAAATCATGAAAGAATATTTCGGCGGTATGCTTTCGGTCGGTGCCACTACGTTTTGGGAGGATTTTGACGTTGCGTGGCTTCAAAACTGCAATACACTTGATACGCTGCCGCAAAACGGTCAAAACGATATCCACGGCGATTTTGGAAAATACTGCTACCAGAATTTTCGTCACAGCCTGTGCCACGGTTGGTCGTCCGGTGTGGTCGCATTTTTCGTAGAACAGGTGATCGGACTTCACGTGTGGGACGGCTACCGAAAAATCAGTATCAACCCCCGCTTGGAAACACTTGATTTTATTCACGCAAAACTGCCGACACCGTTTGGCGTTTTGTCGATAGATATTGAAAACGGTGCGCTTAAAATCGACGCACCGGCGGAAATTACCGTTATTAAGTGAAAAGATTGTAAATAGGGGAACGGAGTATAACAATGGTAACTTGGCAAAACAAACGCTTTGAAATTGACGGGGAAGAGCTTAAAATATTCAGCGGCTCAATTCATTATTTTCGAAGTGTGCCGGAAAAATGGTACGATTTATTATTAAAACTGAAAAATGCCGGTATGAATACGGTCGAAACCTACAGTTGTTGGAATCTGCACGAGCCAAAGCCCAGTGTATATGATTTTGACGGCCGGTTGGATATTGAACGGTTTATTAAAACCGCGCAGGAACTTGGACTGTACGTCATTTTACGACCGGGTCCGTATATCTGCGCCGAGTGGGAAAACGGCGGCTTGCCGGCGTGGTTGCTGAAAAATGAAAATATCCGTCTGCGCACGGTGGATGAAGAATACCTTTCGGCGGTTCGCAGATGGTTTGACGTTTTAATTCCGAAAATCCTGCCGTATTTGCAAACCAACGGCGGCAATATTATTCTGGTCGGTGCCGAAAACGAATACGGTTCTTTCGGAAACAGCACCGAATATATGAACACCTGCGCTGATATGCTTCGAAATTACGGAGTGGACGTGCCGATTTTCACCTCCGACGGCCATTTGCAGATGTTTTTAAGCGGCGGTCACGCCGACGATACACTTTGTGCGTTGGATTTCGGTTACGAATACGAACTGAACGAAACCCATTTTTCCGCATTGGATCAATTTCAGCCCGAAGCACCGCACCTTCACGTAGAACATTGGATCGGTGCGATGTCCCATTGGGGTGAGCCGGTGCAGGATTATAACGCCGAAACAGTGGGCAAAGAAGTGCGCCAGCATTTGGAACAAAACGCAAGTTTTAACCTTTATATGTTCCACGGCGGTACAAATTTCGGCTTCTTAAACGGTGCAAATTCCTTTAATAACGATCCCGAAAATCGAACAAAGCTGACCTATTTTGCCGACGTCACCAGTTATGATTACGGCGCTCCCTTGACCGAATGGGGCGAATGCACCCCGAAGTATTTTGCCATTCAAAAGGAAATGGAACGCTACCTCGGTAAAGAATTACCGAAACCGCAACCGGTTGAAACGCAAAATCTCGGAGAAGTGTGCTTAAACGAGTCAGCCGATCTTTTTGCGAATCTCGAAAACATCGGGCAAAAGTTTTGCTCTCCCTGCCTCTATGGTATGGAGCACTTCGGACAGAATTTCGGATATATTCTTTACCGCACGCAAATCGTCAGCGGTCAGCCGATCAATCTGCTGGCGTTCGGCAGCATCGCCGATCGGGTGCGCATTTATTTCAACGGTATTTACCGTGGCACGCTCGACCGTAACGATGAAAGGAAGTATTTTGAAGTCGACGGCTGGATGAACGAAGGCGGAACCCTCGACCTGCTGGTGGAAAATATGGGACGTGTCAATTTCGGGCCCGAACTTCTGCGCGGCGACCGCAAGGGCCTGCTGGATTACGTATTCGTTTCGTCGGAGGGCGGCCCCCGTCAACTGTTGCATAACTGGGAAGTATTTACGCTTCCGATGCATGATTTAAGCGGTATTCAGGCCACCGCTTCCGAAGACAAGCACCCCACCTTCTATAAGGGCTATTTTTCTGCGGAAAGCCAAAAGGATTGCTTTATCCATCCGGATGGCTTTACAAAAGGCTTTATTACGGTAAACGGTTTTAATCTCGGCCGATATTGGAAAATCGGGCCACAGCGTTCGTTGTACCTGCCGGGTGCTTTGCTGAAGGCGGAAAACGAAATCATCGTATTTGAATCC
>JAKSQF010000088.1 GCA_024404235.1 Clostridia bacterium
TATTCATCATTCCGAAAACATTAACGATTTTTGTGATCAGGTAGCCGCCTTGGCTATTGCCGCCGGTCGGTATTACGGGAGCTTTGATTTTGTTGATCCCGACCCACAGGTTGAAACACTTTCACAATCCGTCCCCATTCGAACACGTCACAGCGAGCTGTATGCCGAAAACCGAACGAAAACCGACAGTCTTTTATGTGATTCTCCCCTGCTTATTACGTTACGGTATCCCGAAAGTATTTGCGCCGCGGCGCACGCGGAAAACCGCTTTACGTTATTTGTTTCCAATCCAAACGAAATAACGGTTACGGGCAAAATCACCCTTTCTTCCCCGTTGGGAAGTATTTTTGATTGCCGCACTTTTGACTATTGCATTGAGGCCGGCAAAGCGACGGCATTTCCGTTCACCGTACAGATCGACACGCAGGAAAAAACCGAACGTGACCCGTTGGATATTACCGTCACGTGTAACGGCCTGTCCTTTGAGTTAAGTGCACCGCTGTTGCTTCAAATTCCGTGGGTAGATACCAAAACGGGACTTTTATCCCCCGCCTCCGGATTTTATAAGGATATTCCGGCCGGTGACCAATCCTATTCCGTCGATTTCAAATTGCCGAATAATCACCGTTCTGCCGTTGCCTGCTACAGCAAACGAAAATTTGCTTTAAGCGTAAACGGAAAGGTCGTTATCGACTCTCTTCCGCCGGAGGCTGTTCCGTCCGTGCACCGTAAATCGGCAACGATCGTTGATTTGAACAATACGGCCAACCACGTCACGGTCACCTTTGAAGACGGTACGCCCGACAGGTTCTTCTTCGGCGTCGGCGATTTGGACAACTGGGTATGGTACGATTGCCTGCGGTGGAAAAAACCGCAAATATGACAGTGCATTGATATAAGGAGATTTTTTATTATGGTAAATTTGATCATTGATATGGGCACTTCCAACACACGGCTTTACCGTATTGAAGACGGCGTAAAAACTTCCGAAGCGGCGGTTGCATTCGGTGCGAGAGCCACGGCGGAGCAGGGTCAAGCGGCCATGTACGCTTTACTGCACGGAAAAATTGAAGAAGTGATGCAGGGCTGTTCCGAACCGCTTGAAGCGATCTTTGTTTACGGTATGGGCGGCAGCGAATACGGTATTGCGCTTACCGAGCGCATCAAAGCCCCCGTAACCGCACAAGAAATCAGCAAAAATTTGAATCAGGTCAATATTCCGGAATTATGGAATGCGCCCGTGTACGTTATTCCGGGTGTTTTCTGCCAAAACACCGATGACGGAATCACCGAAATTATGCGTGGCGAAGAAACCGAAACGGTAGACTTCCTTGCCCACAACAAAATCACCGAGAAAAGTTTACTGATCCTTCCCGGTTCCCACTGTAAAACCATCCGCTTAGGTACCGACGGAAGTATTGAATACTTCTCCTCCGCCATGACGGGTGAAATGCTGCAATCCATGGCGGAAAACACCATCTTAAAAACCGCTGTTGACCTGAAGGTCGAACCGGACGTTGCCTTTTTGATCAAAGGTGCGGAAGCCGCCCGCAAAACCGGCATGAACAATGCCCTGCTGCAGGTCAGAACCATGCAATGTGCAGAAACCTATTCGGTAACGCAAATGTCCTCGTTCTTTATGGGCGCCGTGCTGTATCCCGAAATCAATTACATCGTTTCGCACGCCGCGACCGAAACCGTCTACGTTGGCGGAAAAGTTTCGCTTCAGACGATATACTGTGCCCTGCTTGATTTTTACGGGACCAAAAAAGCAGTTGCCGTAGAAAATGCCGCCGGATTAGGATTATGCGGTGCGTTAGAGATACTCCGCCTGCGCCAAAAGAGTGCTGAAAAAGCGCAGTTGATTGAAAACATCAAGGCAAATAAAATCATCGCGATCATTCGCGGATTAAAGAAAGAAGACTATCTGCCGACCGTCGAAGCCCTTTACGACGGCGGTATTCGGTTGGCCGAAATCACCTTTGACGCCACGGGAAAACGGTCGGACGAAGAAACGGCCGAAATCATCGGTATGCTTTCCGAACATTTCAAGGGTAAAATGCAGATCGGCGCCGGCACCGTTTTGAAGCCGTCGCAGGTGCGCTTGACGGCCAAACACGGCGGAAAATACATTATCAGCCCCAATTTCGATGCCGACGTCATCCGAGAAACCAACCACCTCTCGCTCGTTTCCATCCCCGGTTGTTTCAGCCCGTCCGAAGCAGTAAATGCCTACAACGTCGGCGCTGATTTCATTAAAATTTTTCCCAATGATTTGGGTCTTGCAAAATATATCAAAGCCCTGCACGCCCCGCTGGCACACATCCCGTTTATGGCTGTCGGCGGCATCAACGAAGATAACCTTGCCGCCATGCTGAAGGCCGGTGCAGTAGGCGTGGGCATCGGTTCGCTGTTGATCGACAAAAAGCTGATTGGCGAAAAGGACTTTGCCGGCATTACCAAAAAGGCCGAAAACTGCGTGAAAAGCGCAGCAGATTGTTGATTGAAGGAGAAATCAAATGGAACTGAAATTGCAATGGATGCACGCCCTGCAAAAGGTGTTTCCGGACGAAATGCCGGACTGCACGCCGTACACCTGTGCCTCTGCTCTGCGCGGAGAACTGTTTCACCTGCAGTTGGGTTTTTGCTTGTCAAAAGCCTCTTCCGACCGATTCAAAGTTGAAACCACTTCACCGCTGAAAGAACAGATCAAGGTTTTTGACGTTCGCTGTGTGCCGGTTATGATGCCGGTTTATCCCTGGAGTGACGATTATCAGTTACGTACCACACCGGGGCTTTATCCCGATTTGCTGATGCCGAGCAACGGCATTGTTTCCACGGCGACGGACCAATGGCGAAGCTTATGGTTTGAAGTGGAAATTCCCGAAAGTTGCCCTGCCGGTGAATATCCCATTCAGGTCACCCTGACCCACTACGATCATCCGGAATGTAACTGCTCGGCCACCTTTTCCCTAAAAGTCATTCCGGCGGTTTTACCCAAGCAGACCCTAAAACACACCGAGTGGTTTCACAGTGACTGCCTTGCGGAATACTACCGCTTTGAGGTTTTCAGCGATGCTTATTGGGAAACGGTTGAAAACTATATGAAGCAGGCCGTTCGTTACGGCGTAAATATGATTTTGACCCCTATTTTCACACCGCCGCTGGATACCGAGGTCGGGAAAGAGCGCCCCACCGTACAGCTGGTTGACGTCGAGAAAACAGGCAACACCTACCGTTTCGGCTTTGAGCGTTTGGAAAAATTCATTCGCATTGCGCAGAATGCCGGTATTGAATACTTTGAATTTGCGCATCTTTTCACCCAATGGGGTGCCGAACACGCCGTTAAGGTAATTGCCACAGTAGACGGTGTAAAACGGCGGATATTCGGTTGGGAAACCGACGCCACCGGTGCCGAATACAGCACGTTTTTGAATACCTTTTTGCCACAGTTAAAGGCTTTTATGCGTTCGTTGGGATTGGCCGACCGTTGTTTCTTCCACATTTCGGACGAGCCTTCCGAAGCGCAGGAAGCAAGCTACCGTGCGGCACGGGGTACCGTTTCGGAAGTATTAAGCGACTGTGCCGTAATTGATGCGCTTTCGCATTATCAATTCTACGAAAACGGGTTGGTGCAAATACCGATTGCGGCCAACAGCGTTGTGGACGAATTCATCGAAAAGGGTGTTGAACGCCGTTGGACCTACTATTGCTGTGCCAACGTTGATCGGGTCAGCAACCGAATGATCGCCATGCCTTCCGAACGAAACCGCATCCTCGGAATGCAGTTATTCCGCTTTCAAATGGAGGGTTTCCTGCATTGGGGCTTTAATTTCTGGTTTAATCGGCTTTCGCAAAAGTTGATCAATCCCTTTGTCTGTACTGATGCCGAGGACGCCTTCCCCTCCGGCGATGCGTTTTTGGTATATCCCGGTCCGGACGGTCAGCCGCTTGCGTCCATTCACCAAATGGTTTTTGCCGACGGATTGCAGGACTTGCGAGCATTGCAGCTGTTAAGCAGTTTGTCTGATTTCGAAGAAACCGCCGCTTTTATCGACGAATCTTTCGGAAAAGATTTTAATTTCAGCAACTACCCACACGACGCCCAGCTGTTGCTTAACGTTCGCGAAGCCGTGAACCGAAAAATTGAAACACTCCTTGCATAATTTCTCTGAATTTTCGTTATACAATATATCAAAAGACCGCAAATCCCTTTTATCCAAAGGAGGTTTGCGGTCTTTTTTAAGATAAAAACAACATGTGTGCAACGGTTTACCCGTATTTATTCGTTCAAGCGTTTCAAAACAGTGGTCGCCCTCGGTTCATTTTCACTCATTTTATATTGTCAGCAACAACTGCTTATTCAGCCAGCTTTCTTGCTTTGCTTCATGAATTTGATCCCCTGGGAGCGGGCCACCGAGCAGAAACGGCGAATTCGGATTGTGGTTTTTCATATTTTCCTTTACTAAGGCTATATTGGAATTGGCATAGCAGTATTTACACAAATGACCGCACGTATCATAAGCGCCGATATCCGTTCCCAATAGGCAGGCGCACTGACCGTTCCGTTGATTGTTCTTGCGTTTCGGAACATTTAATCCTGTATGCAATGCAGTTTCATAGGTGTTTACGGTCATACAGCCCGAACAATCCGCACCGTAGCGTTCCAGTTCATCACCTTCGGCACAGGGGCGGATCGTCATACCGTATTTTTCACCTATACGAATCAACTCTTTCCCCAACATGATACGCTCGGTTTGCGGTACTGCTCTTACTTCGGGGAAATTTCGTTCGACCTTTTTGTAAATATCAATAAAGCTGATAACACAGGTATGGGTATAGCCGCAAAGTGTTTTTGCCATTTCCTCGAAATCATTTATATGTCGTTTGACAGAATACTCGTTACTGATAAAAATCGGGTCATAGCGCCAGCCCATGCTATCTACACCCACAATTCGTGAAAGCTTCTTAAAATCCTCCATAACAATCTCTTTATCAGGTACGTTTGGTTCAATATCTTTTCCATAGGGAGTTATAGTGACAAACCAATATTGACCGTAAGGCATTAAGGCGTCCATGTAAGGTAACGTGGGCGCCGGATTTTTGGTGCAGAACGCAAATAGGTCAACAACGTCGGGAGATAAAACGTATTTGGTAACAGAGGACGGATTATACGGATTGCGTACCAATACATATCCTTCTTTAAGTCGATTTAAAAACCACTTTGAATAAAAAGCTGGTATGTCGGTTCTCATACCGGTTTGAATAATCATATAATCACCCGCAAAACAGCGTTTTGGATTGAATACCGAAATAACGATTTGTCACAGTGCACAGAGCGTCAAAAAGAAACGTCATCTCTTAAATCGGCAATCGTAATGTTATAAAAGTAATCGTGAACGATGCTATCAAATTTTTTCCACATGGGAAGCGTTTTGCAAAACGACTTTCGCGGACAGATTTCCGCATCCTTATCAAGGCAGGCCACAGTCGCAAGCGTTCCCTCCGTTATTTCCAGTATCTCCCCCACAGTATATTCCTCGGGGGATCTGAGCAGGCGGTATCCCCCGCCTTTCCCGCTGGATCCCTTCACTATTTTTTTGCCGACAAGAAGCTTGACCACGATTTCCAGATATTTTTTTGATATTCCTTGTCTTTCGGCTATTGCTTCCAAAGGAATCGGAATACCCTCCGGCTGTTCTGACAGGTCAATCATAAAACGAATAGCGTATCTTCCTTTGGTTGAAATCATAACAGCAACCCCCTCTTGCATATACATTTTACCGCATATCAATATGGAAAATCAATTAAAAATACAAAAATTAAAAAATTTCCTATTTACCCATTGACAAAGTAGGTAAATGGGTGTACTATAGTGCCATCGAATTTGAGCAACCGCAAACGAAAGGGGAAGAATGCAATGAAAACAGAGCTCAAAGAATATGCAAACATATTGTGCTATTGTCGAATGTTGTTCTCCCGGGCATATCAGTATGGCCAAGTGCATTCATCTACTTTGTATTGTCGTTGTACCGATGTATAACGTTTCATGATGAAATGTAATTATGCCATTTGCCCGGGAGCCTATAGAAAGGTCCCGGTTTTTTTATGCTCAGATTCCCAAGTTTAAATATTATTGTTTGAAATGAGGTAAATAAAAATGAAAAGAAATCAATTATTAAAAATCACGGTCGCCGCACTTTTGGCGGCAATGACCTGTGTCGCAACCATGATCATCAATATTCCGATCCCTGCCACTAAGGGATATATCAACATCGGCGACTGCATCGTCATTTTGTGCGGTATTGTTTTGGGTCCCGTTTACGGCGGTTTGGCTGCCGGCATTGGCTCGGGACTTGCCGATTTGCTTGCCGGTTACGTTCAATACGCACCGATCACCTTTGTAATCAAAGGACTGATGGCGGTCGTTGTCGGACTGATTATTAAAAACGTAATGACGCATAAGTTTTACACCTTTATTGTGGCAAGCGTTTTGGCGGAATTGATTATGGTCGGCGGATACTTTGTCTGTGAAGCGACGTTGCTCGGCTACGGTCTTTCGGCAGCAGGCTCCATTCCGGCAAACCTTATTCAGGCGGCCGGCGGCATCGTGATTTCAAGTCTTTTGATCCCCGTGGTAAAGCGTATTGACGTCAGAACGCTTCGGGCAAAATAAAAAATACGAAATAGCTTTTTGGGTCACTTTGTATATGCTTCAAGTATTTTTATAACCAAAAGTAAATTTATAAAACAGACCACGGACTGTTTTTCTTAACGGCTTGCGCCTTCTTAAGGTTCAAGTCCTGTTTTACACGAATGAAAAAACGTTCTCAACCGAAAGGCTGAGAACGTTTTTAACATTTATAAGAAATTTCACCATCGGGGTAGTGACTTAAAATTAAGAAGAGGCTCAACCCGAATTGGGTCAAGCCTTGCTTGTGGTCGAGGTACCAGTCACGAAACCTCAAAAAAGCCCATAACCACGGCGTTTTTAAGGCATAAAATTTTAATGTGTGCAACGCGTGTGCAATAGTTAACACGCGTTTTTCTGTTCAGAGGTTTCCACAACATTGCTTTCATAGGTCATTCCCAGTTTGTCGAGGTACTCATCCGTTTTTGCAATATTTTCCCGCTGATAGCTTTCAAATGCATCGCAATATGTATTCAGCGTCACTGTTATGTCTGTGTGCCCCAGTATTTTTTGCAAAACCTTCGGTTGCATACCGGCCTCGATACATCTTGTTGCGAATGA
>JAKSQF010000089.1 GCA_024404235.1 Clostridia bacterium
AGCGTTTTCGCCCGGGTATTTTTATCCTTCCTCGGATCGGTTTCCGGGTTATAAACCTCGTAATCAATACCGTGGACAATGCCGGGCGTTTTATAGGTAAACTCCGACAAAATAGCATCCAAGCCGTGCGAATAGTACGGATCGAGAATTTCTTTTGCATAGGTCGGCGAAACGGTCGTTACCTTATCGGCACACTGAATAGCGCCCTTCATCAGGTTAACGCAGTTATCGTATTCCATCAGGCTTTCACGACCCTCCGGCAAACCTAAAACGTCGCCGTAAAGTTCATAACCGTACTTACCCTGATACTGAATGTTATGAATGGTATAAACCGTTTTGATATCGCTGTAAAAAGCGTCGCCGCGGTAAAACTCGTTAAGATACACCGGCACCATAGCCGTCTGCCAGTCGTTACAGTGGATGACGTCCGGCTGAAAACCGATATGCGGCAGGATTTCAAGCACCGCACGGGAGAAAAACGCAAAGCGCTCGGCATCGTCGTAATGACCGTACAAGCCGTCCCGTTTGAAATAGTACTGATTATCCAACAGATAATAAATCACGCCGTTAAGATGTGCTTCAAAAACACCGCAGTACTGACGGCGCCACGAAACCGGCACGGTGATACTGCAGACAAAAGACATATTCTCCCGCAGTTCGTTTGAAATACAGCTATACATCGGCATCACGATACGGCAACCGATCATGCGTTTGCGCAATGCCTTGGGCAGTGCCCCCGAAACGTCAGCCAAGCCGCCCGACATCGCGAACGGATAGGCTTCACTGGTAGCAAATAAAACCTTCATTATATTCTCCTTATACCGTTTAAAGCGTTTGTTTTTTTCCGATCATCAAGGTTTTTTGATCGTTGCCCTTCAACACCATTTTTTCACCGATAACGGCATTTTTATCGCTGACAACGTGATCAATTTCGGCCTGTGCCTTTACCTCGGTACCCTGCATTAAAATGGAGTTTTCAACCACGGCACCCTTTGCAACCTTAACGCCGCGGAACAGCACGCTGTTACGCACCGTACCTTCAATAACGCAACCGTCTGCAATAAAGGCATTTTTGACGACCGATTCGGTACCGAAGCGTGTCGGCATATCGTCACGGGTTTTCGTCAAAATCGGACGGTCTTTACAAAACAGATCGTGACGAACGTTGGCATCAAGCAGATCCATATTGGCCTCGTAAAAGCTTTCCTTACCGTGCATAATTGCGGCGTACCCTTCATGGCAGAATCCGAACACACGCAATTTTTTGATCATTGCGGCAACGTCCTTGGGGCTGATATCGGTCGCATCATTCTGATAGGCCTGACGCACCAATCTCAACAGTACTTCACGCTTAAAAATCATAATGCCCAGCGTGGACAAATCATTTTCGGCAAACACATCGGTAACGCGGCCGTCCGCATCAATATTCAAGCCGATCGACCGATCCGCCAAACCGGGTCTGCGGTGGCAAACAACCGTAATATCGGCGTCACTTTTAGTGTGGGATTCGATTGCCTTTGCAAGATTTACGTTTGCCACAATACCTGCGCTGTAGGTGACGATATATTCAGCATTACAACGCTCCACAAAATCAATTGCACCGTAAAGCGCTTCAATATAACTGTTATACCGACGGGCACTGCGGGTGTTATAGGGCGGCATCAAATGCAAACCGCCGTTTTTACGGTCAAGATCCCAATAGATACCGCTGCCGACGTGGTCCATCAGCGAACGGTATTTTTCCTTGATGATCAACCCGACATTATAAACGCCGGCATTGATCAAATTAGAAAGCGGAAAGTCGATCAAACGGTAACGTGCACCGAACGGAACCGCCGCCATAGAACGGAATTCGGTCAACTGCTCCATCGTTTCATCGTGTACGTTGGTAAAAACAATTCCTGCTACTGCGGACGTTCTCATACTGCTTCACCCTCCCCGACATTTTCAGTAATCATTTTATTGGCGCTGACCTTGGCATTTTTGCCGACGGTCAAGCCGTCGCCAATGACGGCAATGCCCCAGCCTTCGTGTCCGACAACGGCCGGATCACCGCCGACTTCGGCATTTTCTTCAATAACGGCATTTTCGGCAACGATGGCATAACGAACCTTAGCGCCTTTTTTGATCACGGCGCCGGGCATGATCAGTGAATACTCGACCGTTGCGCCCTCTTCCACCGTGACGTTTTCGAACAGAACGGAATAATCCAAATCACCCGAAACCTCACAACCGACCGTGATCAGGGAATTTTCTACCTTTGCAGACTCGGCCACGTACTGCGGCGGCAGAGCCTGTGTACGGGAGTAAATGCGCCAGTTCCGATCCGAAAGATTGAGATTGATCTTCGGGTTTAAAAGATCAAGGTTGGCATCCCACAGCGATTCCACCGTGCCGACGTCCTTCCAGTAATCGGAGAAGCGGTAGACCATCATCTTTTCCTGTTCGGCCAGCATTGCCGGAATAACGTCCTTACCGAAGTCGTTACTGGATTCGGGGTTTTGCTCATCGGCCGTTAAATATTTCTTCAGCTTATCCCAAGAGAAGATATAAATACCCATGGAAGCCAGCGTGCTTTTGGGATTCTTCGGTTTTTCTTCAAATTCATAAATCGAGCCGTCCGGATTGGTGTTCATAATACCGAAACGGGAGGCTTCCTCCAACGAAACGTCCAAAACGGCAATGGTGCAGGCAGCAGCCGTATCAACGTGCTGCTTGAGCATTTTGGAGTAATCCATTTTATAAATGTGGTCACCCGAAAGAATCAAAACATATTCGGGATCGTAGCGCTCGATAAAGGCCAAATTCTGATAGATAGCATTGGCGGTACCTTTGTACCAGTCTCCACCCTTTTGTCCCTGATAAGGCGGCAGGATATGCACACCGCCGTTCAAACGGTCCAAATCCCACGGCTTGCCTGAACCGACGTAGTCGTTCAGCTCCAACGGTTTATACTGGGTCAGAATACCCACGGTATCAATGCCGGAATTCACGCAGTTGGAAAGCGGAAAATCAATGATACGGTATTTTCCGCCGTAAGGAACGGCCGGCTTTGCGATTTTTGCAGTCAAAACGCCCAAGCGACTTCCCTGACCGCCTGCCAAAAGCATGGCAACGCATTTCTTTTTGCTCACGAAAAACATCCTCTCGAAATAATAGTTATTGTCCGTTGGACAAACTGTTTCATTTTTAAATATACGAAGATAGCGCCCTGTTTATTCCTTGGATTTTGCGGTGCGTTTACGGGCGGCCGGTACTTTATAATAAGTGACCGAAAGCGGCGGCAGATCAAGGGCGACCGACTGCTCCTGCCCGTGCATGGGAATCGGCTCACTCGAATAGCCTTCCTTTTTGACCATACCCGTTCCGCCGTATTCGACGGCATCGGTATCAAAGGCCGGCTTATACGTGCCCTTACGCGGAACACCGATTCGATAGTCGTGCCGTTCGACCGGAACGAAATTGCAGACGCAGATCAGTTCGCGACCTTTACTGTCACGACGGCGGAAAGCGACAATGCTTTGCTCGTTATCGTCGTTGGCGATCCAGTCAAAGCCCTCCCACGAATAGTCGATTTCCCAAAGCGGAGCGTTTTTCAGATAAAAACGGTTTAAATCACGCACGTATTTCTGCATCGTGCGGTGGGCATCGTAATCCAGCAACAGCCAATCCAGCTGCTGTTTATAATTCCATTCGATAAACTGAGCGAATTCCTGCCCCATGAACAGTAATTTCTTGCCGGGGTGCGCCATCATATAAGCGTAAAAAGCACGCAGGCTTTTGAACTTTTCTTCATAAGTGCCGGGCATTTTTTCAATCATTGAGCATTTTCCGTGCACGACCTCATCGTGCGAAATCGGCAAAACATAATTTTCGGAAAAAGCGTAGAAGAACGAAAAGGTCAGGCAATCGTGATTGTGCTTACGGAACAGCGGATCCAATGAAATATACCGCAGCATATCGTTCATCCAACCCATATTCCACTTAAAGTTGAAGCCGAGTCCGCCATCGTGCGGCGGCTTTGTGACCAGCGGCCATGCCGTTGATTCTTCGGCGATCATCATCACTGCCGGATTTGCATTAAAAGCCGCAATATTGACCTGCTTGAGCAGTTCGACGGCATCAAGGTTTTCCCTGCCGCCGAAGGCATTGGGGATCCATTCGCCATCCTTACGGCCATAGTCAAGATAAAGCATAGATGCCACGGCATCCACACGCAATCCGTCGATGTGATACTCCTTCAACCAGAAAACAGCACTGGAAATCAAGAAGCTCATTACCTCGGGCTTGCCGTAATTGAAGATGGCCGTTCCCCATTCCTTATGCTCGCCCATGCGGGGATCTTCATACTCATAACAAGCCTGCCCGTCAAAACGGTAAAGGCCAAACTCATCCTTCGGAAAATGCGCCGGCACCCAATCCAAAATAACGCCGATGCCGTTTTCGTGCATAATATCAACGAAGCACTTAAAGTCCTCCGGCGTGCCGTAACGCGAGGTAGGTGCAAAATATCCCGTTACCTGATACCCCCACGAGCCGTCAAACGGATGCTCGGTCAAGGGCATTAATTCAACGTGGGTATACCCCATTTTTTTAACGTAGGCAGAAAGTTCCTTCGCCAGCTTGATATAATCATACGGATTACCGTCATCGTAGCGACGCCAAGAACCGGCGTGCATTTCGTAAATATTAACGGGAGAAGAATAGATGTTTTTATTACGGTTAGCCTCTTGCCAATCAGCATCTTTCCACTCGTGCTCGGGAGCTGCGTAGAGCTTTGAGCATTTACCCTCTCCGTTTTCAAAATGGCGGGCAAACGGATCGCTTTTCAAGACCGTTTTACCGCAAGAATGCACGGCATATTTATAATTATCAAACGAATGCAAACCCGAAATTTTGATTTCCCAGATGCCGTTTTCCAAACGGTTCATTTGGTTGCATTCGGCATTCCATTCATTAAAATCGCCCACAACACTGACGGCATCTGCGTGGGGTGCCCATACCCGAAACGTAGCGGTTTTGACAGAAAAAAACGAACCGAGGTACTGATAAGCGTCACAATGAATTTGATCGCTGAAATGAGTAATAAACGACTGCTTGCTCATCCCGCATCTCCTTTGCATATAAACTTTCATTATTAGTATAACAGTTTTTTCCTGAAATTTCAATATATTTTTGTCGATTTATTGAAATAAACGGAAATATTTTTTATCGTTTTTTAGTTATTGTGCATAAATATTTGCTGTTTTTTGCGCATAAGAAAAGGGTCATTCCAAAAAGAATGACCCTTTATCTCCAAAAATGTAAATAATAAGCAAATTCACCGGTACAATCAGCCACCGAAAACGACGGTTTCAGCACGAACTCTCCGGCGTGGCAACCGACTCCGCAGGCTCTTCGGCTTCCGCTTCGGTTTCGCTTTCAGTTTCGTTTTCGGTTTTTGAAATCAGCGAAGCTGTTTGCAGTTTTTCCTTCACGTCTTCGGTATAGAAATTACTGTTCAGCGGCAGATTTTTGCGTTGCAACAGATAATTGACACCGCTGCGCAACAGGTAATAGAAGACTGCAAAGGTCGGGACACCGATAAGCATACCGAATACCCCAAACAAGCCGCCGCCGACTGTAATGGCAAAGACGACCCAAAAGGTTTCAATGCCGGTCTTATCCCCGAGGATTTTCGGCCCGATGAAGTTTCCGTCCAGTGTTTGCAGAAGAATAATGAAAACAAGGAAGGTAATGCCCGATACCGGTTTTGATAGGAAGGTCAGCGCAAAACACGGAACCGCACCGATGTACGGACCGAAAACCGGTATGATATTTGTGATACCGATAACCACCGAAATCAGCATCGGATAAGGAATACGCAATACACTGACGCCGATAAAACAAAGCACGCCGATAATCAGCGAATCCAACAGTTTTCCGTTAATAAAACCGCTGAAAATAGAGTTTGCTTTTTTGCAGGCCTGCAAAACGTTACTTGCCATTTTAGGCTTGAAAACAGCACAAACCAGTTTGCGGGACTGACGCAAAAACAACGTTTTATTGATCAGCAAATATATTGCACAGATAATACCAATTAAAAAGTTTTTGACAAATCCGAATACGGCACCGATACCGTCAGCCAACGGACTGGCCCACGAAAACTCGGTAACCCATTTTGTCATTCGGGGAACCAAGGTATCCTTAACCCACTTTTCCCCCGTTCCAAGCACATCGTTGGCCACACCCGACAAACCTCTTGCATGAATGACGTTCGTGATTTTTTGAGTCATGGAAGTAGCCTGCTGCGGCAATTTAACAACCAAATCACTGATGCTGGAAACAAATCCCGGAATAATGAGATAGAAGCACAGTACGATCAGTAGCAGGAAAATCACCAAAGCCACCAACACGCTGATTACCCAGGTGATTTTTTCGGTATACTTCAAATGCTTAAAGCGTCCGAACAGCTTGCTTAAGCCTTTGTCAATAAACTCAACGATCGGATTTATGACATAGGCAATGGCTATACCGAAAATGATGGGTTTGAGGACATTTAATATGCGGGAAATATGACGCCACATAATGCCGTAGCGAAAGATACAGAATGCAAATATCACCGATACGGCGATCAATAAAAAGATCATTGATCCTTTCAGATAATACTCGCGTCGAATTTCTTTTTTTCTTTCCGGATCCATTGATCAAGACCTCCCTTTACAAGCTAAACCGGATGGCGTTTACGGTGTCGATATATCAGCAAGCAAAAAACAGCAATTGCAACCGTTGCGGCAGTACCGTCCAGCAAAACGTCGCCAATTTCCCCACTTCTGCCGGGTACAAACCGCTGATGAAATTCATCGGTTGCGGCATACAAAAAGCAAAAAGAAATCGCCGTGAGTGCGCATTTCGGCAATTTAAACCGCCAAAACGAACAGACCGTTCCCAACGACAATCCACCCAAAACAAAATACACAAAGCAGTGTGCCGCCTTGCGTATCAGTTTGGAATAGAGTGATGCGATTTCAGCCTGCTTTTCGGCAGAAAAATCAGCAAAACCGGGACACAGCACCGAAAACAATATTTTGGAAAAACCGCCGCTTGTTTTTCCGGAAGCGGCGGCATTCTGTGCAGATAATAAAAATATCAAAAGCATCCACATAACGGTTGCCGATAAAAAAGCAACACCTAAATAGATCCTTTTTCGATCAGCTGACATAAGGATAAGGATTGACGAAATAACCGTTT
>JAKSQF010000009.1 GCA_024404235.1 Clostridia bacterium
ATGCGGCGTTGTTGCCCTGACCGACCGGCAATTTGCCCAATCCGTTTTAAAAGCGTCAAAAACAGGAGGAAATGCGAATGAATAATAAATATAAAATCAGTGAACTTGCCAAGGATTTCGGCTTGGCTTCCAAGGAAATTTCCCAACTTGTTTTGGAATTGACCGGTGCCGAAAAGAAATCCGGTGCCGCTTTGAATGAAGAAGAAATCGGCATTGTTTTTGATGCACTGACCAAGCGTCACGCCGTTAAGAGCTTTGACGAATATTTTGCGACCGGTGCCAAGGTGCGTGCCGATGCCGCCAAGAAGCGTCAGGACGAAAAGGATAAGAAGCTGGCCGACCAAATGGCCATTCTTGAACAGTTGAAGGCTGCCGCGGCCGCCGCCAACGCCCCCAAAGAGGAGCAGAAGGCAGAGGAGCCGAAAAAGGAAGCTGCCAAAAAACCGGCTGCCAAGAAGGAAGAGCCGAAGGCCGCTGAAAAGCCGAAGACGGAAGAAAAACCGGCCGCTAAAAAGGAACAGCCGAAGCCTGCCGAAAAGAAACCGGCCGCCAAAAAGCCCGAAAAGGCAAAAGAGCCGGTCAAGGAAAAAGAAGTTTACACCGGCCCGCTGGTGGCTCCGCCCAAGAAGGAGAAGGGACAGAGTGTCGCCCCCAACCGCGGTCCTGCACAGCTTAAGTACGTTGATACCAGAACTTCCAACGTCAACATCGAGCGTTACAACGAAAAGTACGAGCGCATCGCCCCGAGCAACGCTATGCGTGACAACTATACCAAAAAGCAGAAGATCAACCAGAAATCGAAAGATTACCGCCGTCCGCACGGTGTAAAGCGTGAAACCGAGGCCGACAAGCTGCGTCGGATGCAGTTGGAGCGCATCAAAAAGACTCCCATCACCGTAACGGTCGGTGAAGAAATCACCGTCGGTGAATTGGCTGCTGCTTTGAAAAAGACTGCCGCCGAGGTTATCCGCGAACTGATGAAGCTCGGAATGATGGCGACCGTCAATCAGGTCATCGACTACGATACCGCCGAAATCGTGGTAACAGAAATGGGCGCCAAGATCCAAAAGGCCGTTGTCGTGACCATTGAAGAACAGATCATGGACGTAACCGAAGACGCCGCCGAGGATCTGCAGGAACGCAGTCCGGTCGTCGTTGTTATGGGTCACGTTGACCACGGTAAGACTTCCCTCTTGGATGCTATCCGCAACACGGCCGTTACTTCGACCGAAGCCGGCGGTATTACCCAGCACATCGGTGCATACCGTGTAAACTGCCAAGGCCGTGACATCACCTTTTTAGATACCCCCGGTCACGCCGCCTTTACCGCCATGCGTCAGCGTGGTGCCATGGCGACCGATATTGCCGTGCTGGTCGTTGCTGCCGATGACGGTATTATGCCGCAGACCATCGAAGCCATCAACCATGCCAAGGCCGCCAAGGTTCAGATCATTGTTGCCATCAACAAGATGGATAAACCCGAAGCCAACCCCGACCGCATTTTACAGCAGTTGACCGAGCACTCTCTCGTTCCGGAAGAATGGGGCGGTGACATCATCTGCGTGCCCGTTTCGGCAAAAACCGGTATGGGACTTGATAAATTGTTGGAAAACATCATCCTTGTTGCCGATATTATGGAACTGAAGGCCAATCCCGACCGCCGTGCAAAGGGCGTTGTTATTGAAGCCCGTTTGGATAAGGGCCGCGGTCCGGTTGCTACGCTGTTAGTACAGAACGGTACGCTGAAAACCGGTGATATCATCGTTGCCGGTACGGCTGTCGGCCGTGTGCGTGTGATGAACAACGAGCACGGTAAGGCTGTTAAGGAAGCCGGCCCGTCTGTTCCGGTCGAGATCACCGGTCTTGCCGAAGTTCCGACCGCCGGTGACGATTTCGACGCCGTTTCGGATGAGCGCTTGGCCCGTGAATTGGTTGAACAGCGCAAGCAGAAGATCAAGGATGCCGCCAATGCCGCCCGTCAGCAGGTTACGTTGGATAACCTGTTCTCGCAACTCAACGAAGGCGACCTGAAGGAATTGAATGTCATCGTCAAAGCTGACGTTCAGGGTAGTGTGGAAGCCGTCCGCGAAAGTCTTGTCAAGCTTTCCAACGACGAAGTACGCGTCAACGTGGTTCACGGCGCCGTCGGTGCGATCAACGAATCTGACGTTATGTTGGCACAGGCCTCCGGCGCGATTATCGTCGGCTTTAACGTCCGCCCCGACTCGGTAGCAAAGGCTGCCGCCGAGCGTGACGGTGTTGAAATGCGTATGTACCGTGTCATTTACGACTGCATCGAAGAAATTGAAGCCGCTATGAAGGGTATGTTGGCACCGAAGTACCGTGAAAATCAGTTGGGTACCGCCGAAGTGCGTGACACCTACAAGATTTCCAACGTCGGTACCATTGCCGGTTGTTACATCACGAACGGTAAGGTCACCCGCAACGCCAAGATCCGCTTGGTGCGTGACGGTATCGTTATCTGCGAAGATGAAATCGCTTCTCTGCGCCGCTTTAAGGACGACGTAAAAGAGGTTGCCCAAGGTTACGAATGCGGTATCGGTCTTGAAAAGTTTGCCGATATCAAGGAAGGCGACATCTTCGAAGCCTTTATTATGGAGGAGTATAAAGACTGATGGCCGGTTATAAAATTGATCGGATCACTTCCGATGTAAAACTGGCACTTTCCGAACTTTTGCGTGAGGTAAAGGACCCCAGAGTCAGCAAAATGCTGAGCATCGTCAAGGTAGACGTTTCGGGGGACCTTTCCTACGCAACGGTTTACGTCAGTGCGTTGGAGGGTGGCGAAATGACCGACACCTCGGTCAAGGTGCTGAACAAGAGTGCCGCCGGATATCTGCGCCGCGAGATGGGTAACCGTCTGCATCTGCGCAAGGTGCCGGAGCTGCGCTTTGTCGCCGACCACTCGATCGAGAAAAGTGCCGAAATTTCCCGCATTATTGAATCCTTTAAGCCGGACAACGGCTGAGGATACCGAAAGGAATCTTTCAATGGATAAAAATTCTGTCAGTTGCGAGCATTTGAATCTGCGGCAGACTGCAAAATTCTTAAAACAGCATGACCGTTTCGTCATTCTGACCCACACCTCGGTGGACGGCGATGCACTTGGCTCGGCTTATGCGCTTTACTATGGGCTTCGTGAGATCGGCAAGAGTGCCATGGTGCTTTTAGCGGATGATATTCCGCCGAAGTACGGCTACTTTGCGACCGAAACTGTCACCTTCCCGACAGAGGGAGCTGTGATCGTCAGCGTAGACCTTGCCGACAAGCGTTTGATGGGCAAATACGAGGAGGAATTCGGTGACCGTGTTGATTTAAGCATCGACCACCATATTTCCAACACCGAATATGCCGCCCGACTGCTGCTTGACGCCAATGCCGCCGCGGCCTGCGAGGTCGTTTACGAGTTATTGGAGCAGATGGACGTCAACATCAACGATATGACCGCCAAGGCGCTTTATACCGGTCTTGCGACCGATACCGGCTGTTTCAAATACGCAAACGTTACCGCAAAAACACATTTGATTGCGGCACAGTTATATGAGTATAACATTGATGCGGCCGAAATCAACCGCTTAATGTTTGATACCAAATCCAAAAACCTTTTGGATTTAGAGCGTCAGGTTTTGCAGACAGCCGAATATCATTTTGACAACCGTTGTATGCTGTTGGCCGTCACAGCCGAAATGCAGCAACAAACCGGCTGCAGCGGAACCGAATTGGACGGTATTGCCGTCATTTCAAGAAGTTTGGAGGGCGTCCTTGCGGGCGTAACCGTCAAGCAGACCGGCGAAGACGTGTTCAAAGTATCCTTACGCACCTATCCGCCTTTGAGCGCCGCAGAAATCTGCAAGCGTTTAGGCGGTGGCGGTCACGTTGCCGCCGCAGGGGCAACCGTTCACGGAACGTTGTCGCAGGTGAAGGAAAGCGTGCTGAACGCTGTTGCCGCTGTTATGGAGGAAGCCGATGCAGGGTCTTCTGTTAATTGATAAACCGCAAAATAAAACCTCATACGGTGCCGTGGCTTGCGTAAAACGGATTTCCGGCGAAAAGAGAGTCGGTCACACGGGGACGTTGGACCCGATGGCGGCCGGCGTTTTGCCGGTTTTACTGGGACGTGCTACGGCACTTTCTTCGTATTTGTTAGAGGCCGACAAGCGCTACACCGCGCGGGTTCGTTTAGGTGTTTGCACCGATACCTGCGATATTACGGGCAACGTTTTATCGGAAAAAGCGGTGAATGTAAGTCCTGAAAAGTTAAACGAGGGTTTACGGCAATTCGTCGGACCGCAGGCACAGACACCGCCGATGTTCAGCGCCCTCAAAAAAGACGGCGTACGGCTATACGATTTGGCCCGTCAGGGAAAAAGCGTCGAAATCGAGCCAAGGCAGATCGTGGTTTATTCGATCACGCAAACGGCCGCGCTTGAAAACGACGAATTTGAAATCGACGTATTGGTTTCAAAGGGCACTTACATCCGTTCCCTTGCAAGGGATATCGGTGAAGCTTTAGGGTGCGGCGCCACGCTGACTGCCCTGCGGCGCACGGCGACCTGCGGTTTTTCGATTGCCGACTGTGTAGCGCTTGATAACCTGAATGGTGACAACCTGAAGCAATACCTGTTACCGGCCGAAACGGTCGTTGAACGTTTCCGTGCCGCTACCGCTACCGAAAAGCAGAGCATTCGTTTCTGCAACGGCGGTCAGTTGGATTTTGACCGACTGAAAGGCAGTTTTGCCGAGGACGGCGAGCTGATTCGGGTGCGGTGGAACGACGTATTTTTAGGGTTAGGGCGAGTAAATCTTGCCGAACACCGTTTGGATATTCAATGCATTGTGCGTGAGTAAAAGTATTTTAGGAAAGGGGAAATGATCTGTGCCGAATGCCATTGCTTTAGGTACCTTTGACGGAATTCATCCCGGTCACCGTGCCGTTTTGGATGCCGCCCTTTCTTTCTATACCGTTGCCGTAACCTTTTCGGCGCCGCCGAAAGCGCTTCTCGGTAACGAGGCTTCCCTTTTGATGACCCCCGAAGACAAGGAGCGGGCCTTGAAAGCATACGGTGTAGACGAAATTGAATGGTTGGATTTCGCCACCGTACGAAATCTATCCCCCGCCGAATTTTTAGATTGGCTTTGCAGTAAGTATCAGCCCTCACGGATCGTTTGCGGGTACGATTACCGTTTCGGCAAAAATGCCGCCGGCACGACCGAAACTTTGCGAGAATACTGCCGATTACATGACATTGATTTTGTTTGTGCCGATCGGGTAGATGCAGAAGGTGAGCCGATTTCAAGCACCCGCATTCGCCGATGGCTGGCTGACGGAAATATTGAGGCCGCCAACCGATATATTTTAGGCGGTTTTCGCTTTTGCGGACCCGTTTTGCACGGTGATGCACGGGGTCGGCTGTTGGGTTTTCCGACCGCCAACCAATTATATCCGAAAGCATTGACCCCCCTTAAGTTCGGCGTTTACGTTGCGCGGGTGGAGGTTGACCGAAAAACGTACGTCGGCATTACCAACGTCGGGCACCGTCCGACCTGGCCGACCGATGACGTACTGTGCGAAACCAATCTGCTTGATTTTTCAGGCGATCTTTACGGCAAAGAAATCGCCGTTTATCCGTTCCGTTTTTTACGGCCGGAGCGTCGGTTTGATTCGGTTGAAGAATTGACCGCGACCGTCCACCAAAATATTGCCGATGCCATAGCCGAAAAGAAGGCCATGGAACTTTAAAAGGCGGATTTTTGTCGAAAGTTTCTTATTGACTTTTTATTTTCCCCCGTTTACAATAATAATGGACTTTAGGTAAAGGAGGTTTTCTCATGAAAAGTAACCGTTTATTGCGTTTTTTAGCCGCAGTTGTATCCGTGCTGATGCTGACCGTTTCGGCCGGATGCGAAAAGGCCGGTAAAGCAGCACCGGAAAACACCGAAAGCACCGTGATCGACAGCACTCTGCCGGTTATTAAATCGTCCGACACCACGATGGCGCTTTATATGAACATCGGGCTGTTTGACGAAGAAAACTACTCCTCGGTATATATCGGCAACAGTATTGATTTAAGCATTAAATACGACGGTATTTTACTGAACGTACCCTCCTCCTCCGTTGCGCTTGCGTCTTCGGGATTTACGCTGGGCGATGCCAAGATTTCGACCGCCGATATGACTGTCAAGGCGGGTGAAACGCTGGAAACCCTTTACACCGATAAAAACGGAAAACTGCTGCACGTTTTCTTTTACAATTCCAAAAACCGTACCGCTGCGTTAAGCGACTGCAAGATCGTGCGACTGAAGGTGGACGAAAACTTTGCCGTGACCGGTTCCAAAAGTCACGGTACCTTTGAAGTGGGCGGCTTAACCAACGCTTCGGCCATTACCGACGTAATTGAAAAATTGGGTACCCCTTCCCATTTCCATGATGAAGGAAACGGCATTTATTCGTTGGATTACTTTGTTTCCAAAGAAGATCGCCGCAACAAGATCACCGTTTGGATCAACACTGAGGACGATTGCATTACGTCGATCGCCGTTTCGGATTACCGATAAGAAAAAACGCCTCCCGCAAGGGAGGCAGATTTATATTCACGGGACGTTGAAAGGAGTTTTTTATGTCTGCATCTGTATTTTCACCGGCGGATCTTTTACTGCCGAAAAAGGATTTTGAAAGCTGGTCGGTTATTGCCTGCGACCAATACACCTCCGAGCCGGAGTATTGGGAGACCGTGCGCAAAACGGTTGGCGACAAGCCTTCGGCTTTACAGTTGATTTTACCGGAGGTCTATCTTTCGGACGACAACACTGCCGCAATAGACAAAATCAACCGTCAAATGGCAAAGGATTTGGAGGACGGCATTTTCGAAGAGATCGACAACGCCCTCATCTACGTTGAGCGTCGCCAAAGCGACGGCAAGATCCGTCACGGTTTGGTCGGCAAAATCGACCTTGCGCAGTACGATTTCCGCAAGGGTGCAACCGCCGCCATTCGTGCGACCGAGGAAACGGTGTTGGAACGTATTCCGCCAAGAGTCAAGATCCGCGAAAACGCCCCGCTTGAGCTGCCGCACGTCTTGCTGTTGGCAGACGACCCCGAAAATATGATTTTTGCCGCACTTTCGGCACAAAAATCCACCTTCCGCAAGGTATACGATTTTGACCTGATGCAAAACGGCGGTCACATTACCGGTTATCTTTTGGACGATTCGGCCGCAAGCACCGTGCTTTCTGCGATGGACAGCCTGCAAACCGCCCAAAACGGTCTGCTGTTCTGTGTGGGTGACGGCAATCATTCCCTTGCGACCGCCAAAACCTGCTACGAGCAAAACCCGAACGAGCAAAACCGCTATGCCTTGGTCGAGGTCGTCAACATCCACGATGCCGCTTTGGAATTTGAGCCGATTTACCGTGTTGTTTTCGGTGTTGATCCGGAAGCGTTGATCAATGAATTTGTTGCCTACTGCGGCGCGGATGAAAGCGGACAGCAGTTTACCTGCGTTTACGGCACGACCGAAAAGCAGATTTGCGTTTCGCCGAAAGCAAATCTTTGCGTCGGTACTTTGCAGGGCTTTTTAGACGGGTATTTAAAGGCACACCCCGAATGCAAAATCGACTACATTCACGGTATCGAAAGCACCCGCAAGCTTTGTGAAAAGGAAAACACCGTCGGTTTCATCTTTGACGGTATGCAAAAGCAGGAATTGTTCCCCGCCGTGCGTGCAGACGGTTCTCTGCCGAGAAAAACCTTCTCGATGGGTCACGCCGACGACAAGCGTTTTTATCTGGAAGCCAGAAAAATTCGCTGACACAAAATCGCACGACCCGACAAAAGAGTGCCGTTTCCAACCCGATGCTTTGACAAAATTTTAAACCGCCGTTATGTATAATGGAATGAGGGTATCAACTTCTATTATATGTAACGGCGGTGTTTTTTATGAAAGAAACGGTCAGAATTACAGAGCAGTTTGCGTCGGCCGACCGAATAGAGCTTTTGCGGGCGTCGGCCGTCCATATTGCGGCAGGCGGGTGCGGGTGGTTGGCTTCAAGAGCGGTTTTGAACGGCGGCATTTTGCCGTTCGGATTGGCGTTTTTATGCGGAATGCCGCGATTGTATATGCCGGCAACGGCGTTGGGCGTGTTCTTCGGCTACCTGTTCCCTGCCGCCGGAAGCAGCGGTTTTCGATACATTGCGGCGCTGTTTTGCATTCTTTCGGTCAAGCTTTTACTGTGCAATCGGCAGCGGTTGGTTGAAAATCCGTTTGTGCTGAGTTCATTTAGCCTCGGTGTGGAGTTCATAACCATTTTCGTTTCATTGGCCGATATGAACACCGATTTTTCGGCCCTGCTGTGTGAAGCGCTGCTGACCGCCGGCGGCACCTTTTTTGTGGCAAAAGCCACCGCCGCACTTTCGGTGCGACCGGTCGGGTTATCGGGCGAAGGATTGGCCGCCCTGCTGATTACGGTCACAATGCTGTTATCGGGACTGCAACGCATTTCTCTGTTGGGGATTTCGCTTGGTCGCATCGGCAGTATTCTGTTGGTACTGATCTGTGCAAGGTACGGCGGCATCCTTTCGGGAGCCGTCAGCGGAATTGCTGTTGCCGTGGCGGGGATGCTGACCTTTCCCGCAACGCCGTTATACATCTCGTTAGCCTTTGCGGGGCTGTTGGCCGGTGTGCTGATGCCCTACGGAAAATATGCGCAGGTGGGCGGCTTATTGGTTGCCATGTTAGGCAGCGTTTTATCGACCGGATTTTCGGGCAAATCCGCCTTCGGCTTTATTGAAGTTTTGATCGGCTCCGCCGTTTTTTTGCTGTTGCCGAGAAGCGCCGGTATTCTGTGCGGCAAGCTTTTCTGCGCACTGCCGCAAATTTTGACCCAAAGCGGATTGCGCAAAGCGGTTTCGATGCGATTGGCACTTTCAGCCGATGCGTTAAGCGATATTTCGCAGACGGTCGATCGGGTCGCGGAAGAATTGGGACGGCTGAACACCCCCGATTACAGCCGAATGATCGCCTGCATTGAGCAGGAAGCCTGCAAAGGGTGTCCTTTGCGAAAGCAATGCTGGGATACGGGCCGCACGGAAACGCTGGAGGCCGTACTTTCATTGACCAAGGCCGTGCGAAGCGGTGAGCGGAATTTAGCGGGCGCTTTATCCAATGCCTTTCGGGAAAAATGTCACCGATCGGAAAACCTAATTGGTGCGGTATCCCGCAACTACACCGCCTATACCGCCAAAATTGCGGCCGAAAACCGTGTTGACGAGGTGCGATCGGTATTATCCGAGGAATTCAAAAGCATTGCCGAATTATTAGACGATCTGCGGGTAGATATCGAGCGGGAGGAACGTTTTGACCACGCCATGGCGCTGAATGTTTCCACAACACTTCGCAGTTTGAACATTCGCGCAGATGAATGCAGTTGTATCATCGACAAATACGGGCGGATGACCGTACGCATCAAACTGAAGCGGGATCGCGAAACGGTGCTGAACAAACGGCAGATTATGAAAGCCGTTTCACTGGTGAGCGAACGGGATTTCGGCATTCCGACCGTGACCGAAATCGGCGGAAACGTTTTTATCAATCTTGCCGAGCGCACCGTTTACAACGTGCAAATCGGGATTGCGCAGTACAATGCCAAGGATGCCGCTTTAAGCGGAGATACCTGCCGCCAGTTCTGTGACGGTACGGGGCATTATTACCTGCTGTTGAGTGACGGTATGGGTACGGGCGGACGTGCCGCCATCGACAGCAGTATGACCTCGGGGTTGATGGCACGGCTTTTGCGGGCAGGTTTCGGTTTTGACTGTGCGTTGCGGGTGCTGAATTCCGCCATGCTTTTTAAATCATCGGACGAATCGCTGGCAACGGTGGATTTAGCCGCCATTGACCTTTACACCGGCGAAACAAAGCTTTTCAAGGCCGGTGCCGCCGCAACGGTGATACGAAAAGGCAACAAAACAGGTGTGGCAGAAAGCCGTTCACTGCCGATCGGCATTTTGCAGGATATTTCCTTTGACCGAATGAGTACCCGCCTGCAAACGGGCGATATTGTGGTAATGATATCGGACGGCGTGACGGTGGACGGCACGGAATGGATCGAAAAGGCAGTCTGTGCTTGGGGCGACGGCACTGCCGAAGATTTGGCCGAGCACATTTCCGCGGAGGCGAAACGCCGCCAACCTGCGGGACACGAGGACGATATTACCGTGCTGACGGCGATTTTGAACAGGAATATTTGAGGATAAAAAAATCCCGACTCGATGAGTCGGGATTTTTGTGTAGTTTCGGTTTAGTCTTCCGTCGCTTCAGTCTGCTTTTCTTCCTTCTTTTCATCCGGAATTTCAAGATCGGCCACGACAACGTCCACACGGCTGACGGCGGTACCCGTCATCGACTGGATGCGTTCTTTAATATTCTGCTGAGCCGCTTCGGAAATTTCACGAACGTTTTTGCCCTGCTTTACGCAGAGGTAAACGCAAAGACGGATGGTGCCGTTGGTGTTTTCAACCTCCACACCCTTAAAAGCGCTGCCCGATTTGACAACACCCTTTAAATCAATCTTTTTCTTGCAAAGGCCGGTAACACCGTCGACTTCTTTGGCGGCGATCTCAGCCATTTTTTCTAATACTTCGGTGCTTACGGAAAGCTCTGTGGTTTTATCGCTCATAACTGATTCCTCCGTTTTTTAGCCTATCCATAGTGGTTTTTAATATTGTACCACACTTTTTAAAAAATCACAACTATTTTACTGCAATTATTTTAATATTTCCCAGCGGAATTTCGGTTTCGGCCACAACAATGTCCTGAATTTGCATTGTTTGAGCGGTGGTAAGCCCATCCGACCGCACCACAATGCTGACGGAATTATCCCCGATCACCGCAACGGCATCTGCAAAACCCTTAGCTTTAAGCAGCGTTTCCACGTTGTTTTCCTTCTCAATCCGACCCGCCATTTGGCTGACCCGCTTGACGGCATCGTTTTTCTGCTCGTCGGTGAGTTCTGCCTTGCCCAACGTATCCTGCACCAGCTCGGACGCTGTTTCATAAGACTTCTGTCGGGAATCCCGCGCTTCGGAAAAAGCATCCTTTTGCACCTTTGCCGCCGTTTGAACGGCATTGTTTGAAGTGGTTTTTGAAACGTAGGACGCTTCGCCCAGATACTTTTTCGACGAGTAGTGCATATTCAGCCAGACCGCCGTACCCAAAGCCAGCACCATAAGTACCAATGCCATTTGCGCTTTCCCAAATACCTTTCCCTTTTTCATCTTCCGTTTCCTCCTGTAATGTAAACTCTTGAGCTTGTGATATGCAAAGCCGCCGTGACGGCATTTTGGACCTGCTCGGACAAAGTGGGATCGTCCCCGCCCTGACAGACGATCGCCACGCCGCGAATCTGCGGCATATAAACGGTGATGGGCAGTGCCTCCTCCCCGCCCGACTCGTTACGGACGGTGATATATGAATGGGTGCTGTTGCTGTTTTGCACCGATCCCGTTTCGGTAACGTTATCGGACGAAGAGGCGGTCGCCGAATCGGCGTAGACGTATCTTGCGCCGGAATCAAGCGTGACCACCACGGTGCTGTGCTTATCACCCGTAATGCGACAGACCAGTTCCTTGACCGATTTTTCCAACGTTCTGCGGTAATCTTCTGCCGAAAAGTCCTTTGTTTTGGCGGCGGATGATTTCGGCAGAAGGGTCGACACGAAAATCAGCAGAATACCGATCAGCCCGACGATCATCAAACCCTTTGGCTTTTTCATTGCCGACCGCAGTTTTTCTTTATACTCCTCAACCGACAACTTCAATTTCATAGGGTGCGTCCCCTCCTCCAAGCACACGACGGACGGTCGACGCATCGGCGGAGGTGAAAACCGTTACCTTGGTAATATTTATGCCGTCCGCGGCCGAATTATCCGTGCAAAGTTCAATTTGTGAAAATGGAATATCCGCCTGCCGCAAAGCGGTTTCAAAAACGGCTTTTGTCACCGACGGTGCCGATACGGCGGCATTTTCGGTTTGCGGCAGTTGGAAATCGGAATTAACCGCACTCTTGACGCCCGGCACAGCCGACAGTACGCAAAGAATAAAAATCAAGCCGAAGGCGTACCGCACCGCCTTTTCGGTACGACCGGCGGGACACAGCAGTTGCAGACCGCCGGTCATGATACAAACGGTGCAAAACGCCGCCGCAAAGGAACGAAGTGCAGTCATAACGCGCGCAACCCCGCCTGCACGACCGACAGTGCGATGATAAAAACCGCACCGGTCAACAGTAATACCGTCACCAACAAGGATAGCATTTGATCCACCGCCTTATAGATTTTCTGCAACGGCGACAGCGAAAAAATTGCCGCCGCCTGCCCGCAAACCGCCGCACAAAGTCGCCAAATCAACAATTCCGCCAACGTGGGCAACAAAATCATACCGATACCGACAACACCGAACGCACCGAGTGAGGAGCGCAAAAGGCCTATGGACGCATAAACGGCCGAGGTTGCCTCCGCCATTGCCGAGCCGGCGATGGGAACCGCTGTGCCGACAATATATTTGGTCGTTTTCAGCGCCACCGAGTCGGCCGCTGTTTTGACCGCCGTTTGAATCCCTAAAATACCGACAAAGACCGTGACCAACAGCGTTAAAAACCAAACGGCGATTTTTCGCACCGCCCCGGCCGTGTGCTCGGCACCGGAAAGAGGTGAAACGCCGGCGCAAAGGTGCATGGCAAGGTAACTGCCGCAAAAAGGCAGTACCGAAAAGGTGGCCAGCGACACGGTGACCTGCGCCGCCAGTACCAGCAAAGCATGGGTGGAAGCGGCGGTAAAACTGCCGCCCGATGCCACGCAGACCCCCGCAAAAACAGGTGCAAAGGACAGCATAAACGTGCCGCACCCCTTTACGGCATTGGCGGCCGATTGCACCGAAGAAATCAGCGGTGTGACGAAAATCAACGCCGTTGCCGCCGTTGCGGCAAGCTGTACCGCCCCGCCGAGGTTTTTTCGTTCGTTGGGCAGAAATGCCGCTGTAACAAGAATCAGCCCCATGCTGACCGCCGCCGAAGAAACGGGCCTTTTTGCGCCGCCCTTAAAAAGGCCGAGCAAATGCGCAAACACCGTTTCGGGCGACAACGCCGATACCCAATCGGGATCGGACGGGTCAATTTCAAGCTGTTGCAGTTGCCTGCGGGAATCCTGCGGCAGGTTTTCGGTCAATTCTGCCGCGCCGCTTGAACGGTAGTTTTCATCATAGACCGTATCCGCCCGAACGGGCAAGGTCAGTACCGACAACAGTAAAATCAATAGCAGTATTTTTTTCATAAGCGTGTCAACCGAACAGCCGCCTGCAGTAGTGACGAAAGCAACGGCAGGCAAAGCAGGAATATTGCACAGCGGCCGCCCGTTTCGGCAACGGACGCCAGCGCCGTTTGTCCGAAATCGCGGCAGGTATCGGCCACAAAGCCGGTAAGATACGCAATGCCGAGTGTTTTTAAGGCAACCTTAAAATAGGACAGCGTATTCGGGGTGAAAAGCTGCAAAAACGATTCGACCGCAGACGAAAAAAGGCGCAATGCCAAAATCAGAATGACCGTTCCCGCCGCAAGTGCGCACAGGAAAGCCTGCTCGGGCGAAGTGCGACGCAGATAAAGCACCGCCACCGCCGACACAAGGCACAAAACGAGGATTCGTATGAAATCTGCCGTCATAGGCCAAACAAACTTTTGACGGTGCCGAACAGATCGGCAATGGCGGTAACGACCATCAACAGCACGACCACCAATCCGGCAAGGGTCGTCAGCATAGCCTGTTCCTCCCTGCCCGAACGCACCAGCAGTTGATTCAGCACCGTTACGATAATGCCGATGGCAGCAATTTTGAAAATAAAATCTACGTTCATTCCCGATCCGTCCTATATCCAAAATATACAACCCGCCGCACCGAGGCAGATGCCCGCCACCCGATAAACGCGGGAACGCTCGTTTTCCAGCTGTCGTGCCGATTTACGCCGCAACTGTAACAACCCGCGGCAGAGGGTGATGCGTTTACATTCGCCCGCCGCATCGCCCCGACCGAATTCCCGCAAAAAGGTTTCGACCAAGCGGCGGTCTTCGTCATCCTGCAAAAGGGCAACGCTGTTTTCAAGTATTCCACGTTTGCCGAAGGTTTCCCGCAAAAGGCAGGCACGCTCCCGCCCGTCACAGCGGACGAGCTGTTCCAGTTCTTCAAGTGCTTCATCGACCGTATCAAGCAGTTTTACCCGTTTATGTAATGCGGCAGATTTTTGAAAACCGACCAAGGTACAACTGCAAAACAGCAACAGCATTCCGCACCATTTAACGATGAAATACACGCTTGAACTCCTGCGCGGCATAGACGTGATACGGCTCGCCGATTTTGGGCGAAAGCAGTACCACACGGCTGACAGCCCCGCTGTTTATCAGATTCTTTGTGACCCGACGCCGCATAATATCCGCTTTTTCACCGATATGTGCCGTTGTCAGCACTGTAACACCGGCATTCATACTTTCGGCAACGCATTGCAGTTCTGCCGCTGTTCCGATTTCGTCAAAAGCCAAGATTTCGGGGAACATCGTCCGCAAAGCGGACTGAGCCCCCGCCGCTTTATCGGACGTGACCAACACGTCGGTGTTATTGCCGAGATCGTTTCCGGCAATTCCGCCGCAGCTGCCCGAAAGCTCACCGCGGCTGTCGACCACCGCCACCCGATAGATCCTGCCGCCGATGCCGTTGGAAAGCTGACGGCACAAATCCCGCAAAAGGGTGGTTTTACCGCTGCCGGGCGGCCCGCACAAAAGCATCCCGCCGCCGTCGACTGCGTCCAACAGCGGCAAGGCGCAATCGGGAAATTCCCGCGCGATACGGATATTGACGGACGAAATATCCCGCAAACCGCCGTTTGGCGTGACCGTACCGCAAAGGCCGGCACGGTGACCGCCCGTCATCATAATATACCCTTCGGCAATTTCGGCCGAATGGGCGTAGACCGAATCGTGACAAAGCAGGCGGAAGCTTTCCTCCAACTGTTCGGGCGAAGCGACCAAAAGACCGGGTGAAAAGCCGTCGGTCAGGCGACCGTTTTTCAAAACGAACCAACTACGGCCGTCCACCGTCAAAGCCACCGGTTTTCCTGCACGCAGGCGAATTTCCTGTGCGGCTGACTTGACCGTGATCGGCAAAAATTCAAGGGTGCGCCGCAAAGCAGGAGCGACCCCGTATAAAACACTGTCGAAACGTTCCGAAGAATCCATCGAATCATCCTTTCCTAAATGCCCGTCCGCTTTTCTGTTAAAGACTATGTGCAGTTTGTCCGAAATAGAACGGAATTCAAAAAGAAAAGGACAACCGTAAAAGGTTGTCCGAATTTTACAACACCGACTTAAAACCCTCGCCAAGCACCTCGCTAACGTCACCGATGACCATAAAAGCATTCGGATCACAAGCCGAAATGATGCGATGAACCTCGGCAATTTCATACCGACGGACGGTACAGAGGAGTAACGTATAATCCCTCCCCGAATAACTGCCGGTGACCCGTGCTTTTGTTACACCGCGGCGCAGTTTTGTGTGCACGGAATTACAGATTTCATCCGGATGCCTTGTGACCGCCAGTACGATTTTGCCGCGGTCGGCACCGTACAAAATTAAATCGGTGACCCGCCCCGATACATAGAGGGCCACAATGGAATAAAGGGCGCTTTCGATATTTCCGTAAACGACGGCCGCCAAGGCGACGATCACCGCATCGGTATAGAGAATCAACCGACCCACGGTGATGTGCGGATATCTGCCGTTCAGCAGTTTTGCGATGATATCGACCCCGCCGGTGGTAGCGCCGTGCAGCATGACCGTGCCAAGCCCGAAGCCCATTAAAAGGCCGCCGAAAACGGCCGCAAGACCGTGATTTACCCGAACCTGCGGCAAGAGGATTTCGGCCAGCGTCAGCGTGCCGGAAAGCAGTAACGTGGCAACCGCTGTTTTAGCGATAAATCCCATTCCGTAATGCCGAAAGCCCAACCATAAAACGGGCAGATTCAACAGCAGCACAGTAAGACCCAAGGGAATGCCGAGCGTTTCCTCCACCAAGGCGGCAAAGCCGGTAAAACCGCCGGGCGTAATTTCGTTTGCCGTAACAAACAGCCGTACCGCCGCCGCATAAATACCGCACCCCAGCGCATACCACAGAAAATCTTTTATGCCAAGTTTTACTTTATATTTCATATTTTTGCCCCCAAAAACAAAGAGGATACAGTTTTACTGTATCCTCTTTTGCGTGCAATATGTAATTTTTCAGATCGTTACCGATTCATCGATATTCAAGTTGACGATTTTTCGGTTTTGGCGTTTGGCATAGGTCAACGTGTTTTTCGTACCGCCTGCCTGCCCGTCAAACCAAGTCAGCACCGCCGCACTTCGGTCGACCATCCAGCGGTTGCGCTGTTGGTAGCACCCAGGGAAATACACGTCCGCCTGCGTAGCAAACGGAATGGCACAAATAATTTTCAATTCGGTCGCCTTATAGCGGTCGCGCAGGGCAAGCGCCTGCTCGGCGGCGATCAAATCAAAACCCATGGCGGCGCCGGTATAAAAGGTAGTAAAACCCTCCGCCTGAAAATCAAGCAATGCGGCCGTGATTTCGGTCTTTAAGGATTCGTATTCAAAACATCCGTCCCGCAAAGAAAACGGAAACTTTCCCGGTCTGTAACCGGTAAAGCAACAGCTTTTTTCCACCGAAATCACCTTCCTTCTTTTATCAGCATAGCGAAAAAAACAGCATTTGTCAATCCTATTTTGTCGAATGAAATAAAGTTTTTTCCGGTGACCGGCCTTGCTCTTTTCCTTGACAATGATATACAGATTCGTTATAATATAAATAGTAAATTGGTATTTTATATCCGCTGTGCTATAAGGAGGAACAACCATGAAAAAATTGACCGCTTTGGTTTGTTGTCTTAGCATTCTTTTGGGTCTCGGCACCTTTCGTGTTTTTGGAATCGGCTTGCCCGGAACCTACGGTAAAAAATGCTTTCAAATCAACAAGCGTTCATCCTCCGGTTCACTTCAGATCACCTCTTATTCGACGCTGACCGATGCTTTTAATGACGTCGCCGATGGCGAAAGAATCGGCCTGTTAGACGAAGTGAATGCAAACCCCTATTCCACTGCCGAAAGTATCACCGTCGACAAAAAGGTTACTCTGACCGGCTTTATTCCCCTCCTCAACAAATATCCGACTTTTATTTCCACTTATTATTACACAGGTACTGCCGCGCCTTTTCTGACAATAGCAAGCGGCGGGGATTTGACATTGGCCTCGGTTTCTATTTCCGGCAACACCAATGCCGTGCAGAAAGCCGGCGGGCTGGTTCATATCAACAAAGGCGGAACGTTACGATTAAAGGTCGACGAATACGACGCAACGCAATCAAACGGAAGTGTGAAGCACGTTATTCAAAACGATGAGTTTAAGAATTCCAAACTGACAGCAACCGACAGTAAGGGCGGCGCAATTTACGTTGAAAAAGGCGGCCGCCTGATCGTTGAAAATGTTGTCTTCAGCGGGAATTCCGCAAAAAGCGGTAGCAATTACTATGCCGAAAGCGGGGCTTTGGTAATTTGGGATCTGACCGGCGACCGAACAATTGATGTGCGCGATTTCGTACGGCAGAAACGACACCTTGCCGATTCTTCCGTGACTGTAAACGGCACTGCCGACAGCAACAGCGATCGGGCAAAGAACTCCGCTGATTTAGTCGTTATAAAGAGCTATCTATTGAAAGGTTAAAGAAGGTATCTGCGTGGCAGTTTTTTTGATCCGTTTAGCCGGATTGACCGTTGAAATGCACAGCACCTATCCTTATGCAAAGGAATTTTGCAAGGATTTTCTTACCGAAAATGCCGTTCCGGATTTTTCGGTGGCCGTTTCAGAAGAGGAGGTCGCCAAGGAATTGGCGCAATCGCCCGAGTCGGCCACAAGTGATTATGCCGAAATCATTTGCCTGTACCGAAAAATTGCCGACCGTTTGCCGGAATACAACCGTTTTGTATTTCACGGTGCCGCAATTTCCTACAACGAAAACGGCTATTTATTTACCGCACCCAGCGGAACGGGTAAAACTACCCACATTACCCTTTGGCGCAAGGCATTGGGCAGTCAAGTCGGCATTATTAACGGAGACAAGCCGATTTTAGAGCTTTGCGAAGACGGCGTTATCGTTCATTCGACGCCATGGGCCGGCAAAGAGGGATGGTATCGCAACCTCAGTTTGCCGCTGAAGGCCGTTTGCATTATTGAGCAGGCCACCACCAACAAAACCGAAAAAATCCTGCCACAAAGCGCGTTGATGTGCCTTTTACGGCAGATTTATATGCCAACCGACCCGCAGGCCGCACAAGGTACGCTATCGCTCTTTGAGCGTTTCTGCGTGACGGCTGATTTTTACCGTTGTCGGTGCAATATATCGGTCGATGCCGTAAAATCCTCGTTTGAGGCGATGACGGGCGAACGATTTGACGAAAGGAAAGAATATGAAGATTAAGGACGGATTTATCAAGCACAATATTGGCGACAAAGGTGTTGTGGTTGCTACCGGTGAGCTAAGCATCCATTTCCACGGAATGATCGAGCTGAACCAAACCGGATCGGATATTTGGGACGAAATTGCCAAAGGCTCCGACGTGCCGCAGATCGTCGAAATGTTGACACAGAAATACGAAATTGATCCGGCATTTGCCGAAGCAGACGTTTTAAAGCTGATCGGTCAAATGAAGGATGCTGAAATTCTTGAAGATTAAGGAGAATACGCATGGTCACCTTTATGTTTTTATACGGAGTTCATACGAGAAGCTGGTTAGCAACAGTGATTTTCTTACTGTTCTGTTTGGCTATTTTGATTTTTGAAGTCGTTGCAGTGCATTTCTTTGTATGGTGCTTTTGGTATCCGCATCAGATGAAGCAGTGGAAAAAGGACTTTGCCAATGCTTATGATGAAGACGAACGCCGCCGCCTGCTTTTTGTACGCAAAAGGATGCGCCTTTTCTGGATCCCCTTCTATTTCCTGAAAAGATTTTAAGCGATTGCCGATATTGATAAAAGGTTCGGATAAAAACAGCGACAACGCCGTTTTGAATCATCGGATTAAATATATTGAACGCCCGTCAAAGAGTATCTCTCTTTGACGGGCGTGTTTTCTTTTGCATAGCTTAACCTTAAAACAAAACAACGGATGCAACCAAGCGGTTACATCCGTTGTTTATTTACTGATTACAGCATATCGGCAATGTTATTTGCCAAATCTGCCAGCGGAGAATTCTTCGCACCGCCGAAATCAAGGTTGCCCCAATCGGGGTCCTCGTTCGTGCCGGCCGGAGAGATGGTCAGAATGTCCTGCTCCATCAAGATAATCTCCATTTTTGCGGATTCATACTTCATATTACAAATCCTCCTTATTTCAGGGTGCGGGTGACACCTGCGGTAACACCGTTAACAATACCCTGAACCGAAACAGTCTTGCCGGAAACGTTACCGATTTCAAGAATGGCAACGTAGGTGCAGTTGAGGTTTGCGGCAGTTACAAGGCTGCCGTTGTTGTAGAAGGAATCGTAAACGCAATCGACAGCGATAGTTTCTTCCACACCGTTGATTACAACCTTGAATGCAACGGAATCGTAAGCTTCGATGGTTTCAGCATCGGCGCAAAGCTTCATAACCAAACG
>JAKSQF010000090.1 GCA_024404235.1 Clostridia bacterium
GATTAGGAGGGGTTTTTATGAAAAAAGTAATTGCACTGATTTTGATGTTGGGTGTGCTGCTTGGCGGATTTTCCGTTACGGCAACCGCTGTAACAGAAACAACAAAAGTAATTCCGCTTGAAATGCCGGACGGCCATTTTCAAAGTGCCGCATCGTCGGCTTCGGCATTGGCTGTTTCCGAAACGGCTTATGACGTAATGCTGGATGCTGTGGTAAATCATAAGTCCTCTGCCAATGTTCTGCGCTTTAATATTCCTTCTGCCGATGCGCAGGATGTTTACTATAATTTTCTGTACAATAATCCGGAAACTTTCGTCGTAAAGGGCGGCGGCATCTCTACTTCTTCCGGTAAAGTTTCGACGTTTAACTTTTCCTATCACGATTCCGCAACCGTTGCCGCGCAAAAACTGGCACGCTATAATGCGGAACTCGATAAAATCGTTGTTCTTGCTCCGCAGAATGCGACCGAACTGGAAAAAGCCCTTTTTATTCACGATTATATCGTCACGCATTTTCAGTATGATACAACCAAATCTATTTTCGATGCCTATAATTTTTTGACACTCGGCACCGGCGTTTGCGAATCCTACGGCAAAACCTTTATGGCTTTGGCACGCCGCCTCGGGTTGGAGGCTTATACCGTTTCCAGCTATAATGCCAACCATTTGTGGAACGTTGTAAAGATCGGCGGCACGTTCTATCATCTCGATGCCACGTTTGACGATCCGATCGCCGACCGTATGGGTCGTGTCGGGCACGACTACTTTTTGCTCAGCACCAAAACCTTGTTGTATATGGAGCCTACTCGAACCGATTGGGTGGTTTACGGTGCATCGGTCACCTGCAATTCTACATCCTACGAAAACGGTTATGCATGGTGCGGTTCTTCGAATCCCATCGTCTTCTTGAACGGCAACCGTTATGCAATGGTCGGCAATACGCTGTATTCTGTGAACAGCGCCTTTACTACGAAAACCGCCGTTTATACTCAACCGAAAAACAAGTGGTATCTTTATAACAATCCGTACAGCTCGTGGAGTGGGTATTACGGTAGCCTGTACGCAGTCGGAAACGTGCTCTACGGTAATACTCAAAAGGGAATGTGGTATTATAATCCCACCGACGGACAATCCGGCTATTTTGAAATTGATGCCGCTGTCGGTCAGCGCAGTATCTACGGCAGTTTTTACGCCGGAAACGGTATTTTGCAGTTATTGTACTGTACCGATGCCAATGACCAAGACGGTCAGGCGGTGGAAATGGATATTTCTCTGTTAACTTCGCAAAACCTTTCTTATGCCGAAGCGGTATTGAACGTTTACCGCTCGGTATTGTATGGGGATATTTACAACAGCGAACTATTAGATACAAATGACGACGGAGTGGTTGATGTAATTGATTTGGTGCGCCTGAAAAAGCGTATGGCATAATTGCATGAGTTTCGTTTAATTAAGTGGGGATAAAGGGGAGGTATCGGAGTGATGTTAAAGCGTATAATTGCCATACTGTCGGCTGTAGCCGTTCTGTGCTTCGGCTTTTCCGTTACGGCTGAAAATTCCGTGCAGGAGGGCACCGAGTGGGCGAACGGTCTGCAGTTTCAAAGCACTTCCGGCTCAACGGTTTACGATGTGATGCTGAACGCCGTCATGAATCACCAAAGCTCGGTCAATGTTCGCAACTTTAATATTCCGAAAGCCAATGCCGGTACCGTCTTCTATAATTTCTATTATAATTACCCGCAAACCTTTGTGATGAAAACGGATAAATACACCTATAATTCCGAAGATGGCTACATTTACTCTTATTTCTTTGAATATTACGATACGGCCGCAGTTGCCGCACAAAAGTTAGTGCGCTATAATGCGGAACTTGATAAAATTTCGGCCGCTGTACCGAAAAACGGTACTACATTGGATAAAGTAATTGCCGTTTATGATTATGTTATTACCCATTTTCAGTATGACCGAAGCGGTACGGTTACCAGTGCTTATGATTTTTTGATTAAAGGCACCGGCGTGTGTGAGGGTTATACCAAAACCATTACCGCTATGATGAATCGGCTTGGGGTAGCAAACTGCGTTGCTTACAGCAAAAACTGCCCGCATAAATGGAACATCGTCAAGCTGGGTACGGCATATTATCATATCGACGCAACCTACGACGATCCCGTAGCCGACCGTATGGGTCAGGCACGGCATCGGTATTTTCTGTTAAGTACGTCAACGATGATTTCCCGTGCATATGCGGATGACAAGAATAATGCATCCGATGCGACAACGGTGAAAAAGCGTGACGATTGGACAGTTTACGGTACCAAGCCAACCTGTAGCAGTACGACCTACGAAAGCACTGACTATGTTTGGAGCGCTTCGCGTTCTCCCATGGCTTTTATAGGCGGCAACCGTTATATTATGATTGACAAGGTTCTGTACTCTGTTGCAAGCAATATGAAAACCAAAACGACCCTTTACACGCAAAGTGACAGTACGTGGTACGTTTATAATCAACCTACTAAGTTTTGGACCGATTACTACGGCAGTTTGTTTGCCGTGGGCGACGTGTTGTACGGTAACACGCAAAAGGGGATATGGTGGTATAAACCTTCCGATAAAAAGTCGGGTAAATTTGCATTTGACAGTGCCGTCGGAAAGCAGAGTATATACGGCAGTATCTATGCCGGCAACGGTATTTTGAAACTGCAATACGCCGAAAACCCGAACACCTATACCCAAACCGTTAAAACGTATGATTTGCCGCGTTTGACCGACTCGGGCCGCTCGTATACCGCTGCTATGCTTAATGTATATCGGACGGTGCTGTACGGAAACGTTTATCACGATGAGCTGCTGGACGTTACGGACGACGGTGTCGTAAACGTTTTGGATTTGGTGCGCATTAAGAAAAAACTGGCTTCTTAAACGAAAAATAGTACGTTGTTCCGCGGGAAGTCGGTCGACTTGAAAAGAGGTACTCATTTTGTCTTTTGGCGAGTGGTTGATATTTATTCTTAACAGTCTGGCATTTGGCGTCGGGCTTGCAATGGATGCCTTTTCGGTTTCGCTTGCAAACGGTTTGAATGACCCGAAAATGTCCCGCAAACGCGAATGCGTCATTGCCGGCACGTATGCGTTTTTTCAGATTGTCATGCCCTTGATCGGTTGGTTTTGCGTGCATACTGCGGCGCAAAAATTTAAGGCATTCAGCCGTTTTATCCCTTGGATCGCACTGCTTTTGCTGTGCTATATCGGCGGGAAAATGCTTTGGGAGGGTTTTCATCCCGAGGATGAAAATTCTGCCGAAAAGGTGCTGTCGGTCGCAACTTTGCTGACGCAGGGGGTCGCAACCTCCATTGATGCGCTTTCGGTCGGATTTACGATAGAAAAACTGACGTTTCCTTTTGCATTGACCGAATCTCTTATTATCGGTCTTGTTACCTTTGCGATTTGCATGGTCGGTCTTTCTATCGGTAAAAAGTTCGGGGTAAAGCTTGCGGGAAAGGCTACGGTCTTGGGCGGCATTATCCTGATTGCGATCGGACTTGAAATTTTTATTAAAAGCTTTCTGTGACACAGAACTGCACAACATAGTAAATGTGTTATTCTTTTAGGAAAAGGAGGTTGGCGTTATGCGTTTGTTGGAATCCGGTGAGATGTACCTCGAAACGATCTTGATTTTATCTCAAAAACTGCAAACGGTTCGTTCGATCGACGTGGGCGAGTATATGGGCTTTTCCAAGCCGAGTGTCAGCCGTGCGATCGGCCTTCTGAAAAACGGCGGTTAGGTTGCCGTGGCGGATAACGGCCATTTGACGCTTACCGATTGCGGCAGAGAGGTTGCCGAAAAGATTTACGAGCGGCATAATCTGTTGACTGAGTTTTTAGTGGGTCTTGGTGTAGACCGTGAGATCGCCGCTGAGGATGCCTGCAAAATGGAGCATGATATCAGTGACGCTTCGTTTGCGGCAATCAAACGGCAGGTTGAAAATAAATAAACCAATTTGATTGATAACGGGAGGTGTGCAAAATGCGTGTATTATTTGTCGGAGATGTCTGCGGCTCTGTCGGTTGCCGATATGCCGCCCGTGTTTTGCCACGCCTGCGTGCAGAAGAAAAAATTGATTTTACCGTCATCAACGGCGAAAATTCAGCCGACGGGAACGGCATTCTGCCGCACAGTGCCGATATGCTTTTCAGTTGCGGCGCCGATGTTATTTCGGGTGGCAATCACACTTTGCGCCGTAAAGAAATTCATACTGCTTTGGAGGACAATCCTTTTTTACTTCGTCCCGATAATCTGCCGGCCGAGGTGGGGAAGGGCTATGCTTTGGTCGATTGCGGTCCCGTTCAGGTGGCTGTCATCAACCTTTCCGGTCAATTTTTTATGGACCGTGATAAGCCGGCCAATCCTTTCTTGGCGGCTGATGCTTTGGTTGAAAAAGCCAAGCAGGACGGCGCAAGGATCATTTTGGTGGATTTTCATGCCGAGGCTACCAGCGAAAAGCGGGCGCTCGGCTATTATCTGGATGGTAAAATCTCTGCCTTAGTCGGTACGCACACCCACGTTGCCACGGCCGATGCACAGATTTTGCCCGAAGGCACGGGTTATATTACCGATCTTGGTATGACCGGCCCGATCCATTCGGTTTTGGGCGTAAAAAAGGATATTATTATCGACCGTTTGCGTAATAACGGTCAGCAAAAATTTGTTTTGGAAGAAGGCCCGTGCAGCTTGTCGGGATGTATATTTGATATTGATCATAAAACCGGAAAAACCACGGCGGTCAAGCCGGTTTTCTGCTCGGAGGATCGTCTATGAAATTCGGAAAGATCCTTTGTGCATTTTTAGTTATTGTTCTGGTGCTGTCCGGCTGTGGCGGTACGCAGACGCCGACCGATACAAAATTGCCGGAAAAAGCACCCGTAAATAAGAAGGTCGACAAAATGCAGTTGCTTTACAGTTCGACCGATACGCTCAACCCGTACACGGCCGCGACCGAACTCAATCGGCAGGTCTGCCAGCTGCTGTTTGACCCGCTTGTTACTGTAAGCGATTCTTTTGAACCGATCTACCGCCTTGCAACGTCGGTGACTTTGGAAAATCGCCAATGCACCGTTAAACTGAAGCCGGCGATGTTTTCTGACGGAACGGCTGTCACGGCCGACGACGTGGTTTATTCGGCAAACCTTGCAAAAAAGTCGCAAACCCGTTATGCCGAACAGTTTTATGAGGTTTCATCCTTTTCGGCGGCGGGAAAAGATACGGTTATTTTCAATCTGCGGCAGAAAGACCCCTACTTTGTCAACCTGCTGGATTTTCCGATCATTAAAAAGGATAGCGACCGCGAGAAAAACGAAGACGGAATCGTCTTTACGCCGATCGGATGCGGCAGATATGTTGAAGAAGCCGGTAAACCTCTGCTGCAACGCAAGGAGGCGTATTACGGCAAAAAGGGAACGGTTACCACCGTTCAATTAGTAGATGCGCCCGATGCTGATTCCATTGCACACTATGTGGAAATCGGGGCGACTGACGTATATTTTACCGATATTTCCGACGGGAAAATCGTTCGGATGAGCGGTAAACGCACCGAAATCAATTTAAATCGACTGGTCTTCCTTGGTTACAACGCGCGGGATTCGGTAATGAAATCGACTGCTGTGCGCTATGCGATCTCTTCGGCGCTGGACCGAAAGGCGATTTGCAGGACGGCCTATTACAACAATGCACAGCCTGCTACAGGACTGTTCAATCCCGCTTTTGTCGAAACGGCACCGTTGCAAAACATAAAAAATACTGCGGATTTAAAAATATCTGTTGAGAATTTGGCGCAGATAGGTTATAATAGTCTAAATGGCGACGGTTACTATGAAAGTAAATCCGGCAAGCATATTGTTTTGAACCTGCTTGTCAATGCTGAAAACGAGTCGCGCGTTGCGGCCGCCGAGCTCATTGTCGAACAGTTGAAAAATGTCGGAATTGAAGTCAAAGTCGTCAAAAAAAGCTATGCCGCTTATTGTAAGCTGTTGGAGGCTGGTTCTTTTCAGATGTACCTCGGCGAGGTACACATTCTGAATAATATGGATCTTTCCCAGTTGGTTTTACCCACCGGCAGTGCCGCCTATGGCCTGCGTAAGGCTCGCGAAACCGCCAAAGAAGACAGCAAGAACGGTTCGACAGCTCAAGACGAAGCACAGACCGAGCCCGAAAAGGTGCCGGTCAGCGCGGCGGCAATGATCAACGGTTTTTATCGTGGGGAATATTCGATGTCGGACGTGGCAACCGCCTGCTTGACGGAATTGCCGGTCATTCCGGTATGCTACCGTTTGGGGTTACTGTTTTATGACGATAACGTTCTTCTGCCGAGGGATGTCGCCTACGGTGATTTTTGTCGTTCAACTGCCACCGGCTATTAAGTCGGAATATATTTAGGAGGATTTTCAGATGATCGCTTATGAAACTATGTACGGAACAATTCGCATCAGCGAAGCCTATTTGTCGAAGCTGATCGGGCACGAGGTCACCTCTTGTTTTGGGGTCGTCGGTATGGTGCCCAGCAACAACCGTCAGCGTTTTGCTAAGATCTTTTCAAGAAAAGCTCAGCCGGAGCTTGGTATCAGCGTGACCGGAAATGCCGAAAACATTTCCGTTGAATTGCATATTACCGTAATTTACGGAATGAATATCAACGCAATTGCAGCCAGCATTACCGAAAAGGTAAAATACGTTGTAATGGAAAATGCGGGGGTCAACGTCAATCGCGTTGTTGTTCGCATTGACGGTATGAAGGATTAACCTATCCTTCGGGTAAAGGAGTGTCTAAATGTTTAACGGAGATTTGTTGCGGGATGCCCTGCTTTCCGCTGCCAATAATATTGCCAACCACCGCAAGCAGGTGGACGATCTGAATGTCGTTCCCGTGCTGGACGGCGATACCGGTACCAAAATGTCCATGACTGTTTCCAATGCCGCACGTGAGTTGGAAAAGCTTTCCGGCGAAACTGCCGGCAAGATCGCCAAGGTAAACGCCGCCGCATTGTTGCGTGGTGCCCGTGGAAATTCCGGTGTTATTACGTCGCTTTTGTTCCGTGGCTTTGCCAAGGGCATCAACGAAGATGAAACGGTTACGGCCCAAAATCTTGCAGCCGCATTCCGTATGGGCGTAGAAGCGGCCTATA
>JAKSQF010000091.1 GCA_024404235.1 Clostridia bacterium
AAATGAAATACACCGACGCCGAAAAGATGGAGGTCGAGGGTCGGTGTATTGCGGATTATATTAAGCGCGTTATGGCGGAAGAACCTTTTTTAAGGGATAAAAACGGCTTACGTAAAGCCGAGTATTCCGACTTTGTGATCATGATGCGCTCGCTTGGTGAAAAAGGCGCCATGCTTGCGGGGGAGCTTCGTAAAAACGGTATTCCGGTTACCTTTGGAAAAAGCCTTTTCCTTGAAACCGTTGAAATTTCCACCTTTTTATCCTTGCTTCATATTATCAATAATCCGGACAATGATATTGCTTTGCTGTCGGTGATGCTTTCACCGATTTTCGGCTTTACATCGGACGAGTTGGCACGTTACCGCATTGACTGTCGGAAATCTTCCTTGATCACTGCCGTCCACTCTGCGGCAACGGCCGGTGACCGACACGCCATTTCATTCTTAAGCCGTTTGGATGATTTCCGTCGGGAGGCAGCAATGCTTTCGCTGCCGAAATTGATGACGAAATTATTGCTGATGACCGATTACCTGAATATCGTTGCGGCTATGCCCGAGGGCAAAACGCGTCGCGCAAATCTGCAATTATTAGTTCAATACGCCGCGGCTTACCATGAAAATTCGGCCGGCGGTATCGGCGGATTTTTGAATTATATCGCTTCGCAGCCGTCCGAAACCTTTGCAAGTGCTAAAATCAGCGGTGGGGAAAATGTTGTTCGCATTATGACAATGCACAAATCAAAGGGTCTTCAATTTCCGATTTGTATTCTTACCCACTTAGGCGATAGCATTCACCAAAAGGATACGCACGATTCCGTACTCTACGATGAAAGCGTTGGGTTGGGCTTCCGTTATTTTGATGAAAATACATCTAAAAAGATTAAATCAATCGGTTTCCGCACCATTGGAGAAGGCCGTCGCTGTGAACGAACCGAAGAGGAATTGCGTGTGTTGTACGTGGCTATGACGCGTGCCGAGGAGCGTCTTGCAATGTTCCTGCCGTGCAACGATTTGGACGAAAAAACACCTGCGATTGCAACCGATTTGGCATTAAACGACGGGGCGATCAGCCATCGAATGTTGCATGGTGCGTCATCCATGGGCGATTGGATTTTGACGGCGGCAATGCGGCACCAAAGCGCTACAGCCTTGCGCGAGCAAACGTCGTTATATATCCCCGAATTACCCACAGAAAGTAAACTCGATATCACAATCATTGACGCTTCGAAACTGGATCTGTCGGTCACCACTACCGTTGTTGCCGACGAACCGAAGCCAATTGATCCGAGTTTGGTTGCCGCATTAAAGAGAAATCTTGCATACAGCTACCCTTATGATGCCTTGCGCTCGATCGAGGCCAAAAGCACCGTTACGGTTCTTGCCAACCATGCCGAGCGTGATCGGTTTGAGTTTACCGCTCAACCTGCTTTTATGCTGGAAAACGGCATCAGCGCCGCCAAGCGCGGTACCGCGACCCACCATGTAATGCAGTTCATCAATTTCACCGATCAGCCGGACGTTGATGCGGAATTAGAGCGATTGGTTGAATGGGGATTTATTTCCGAGGCCGAAACAGCCGCAATCGACTGTGAAGCTTTGTGCAAGTTCTTTTCCGATCCGCTTTACCGGCGCATACTGAATGCGGACGAAATTCACCGAGAAATGCGCTTTTTGACCGAACTACCCGCCGGTCTTGTTGACGAGGATTTGTCAAGCGAATTGCAAGACGAGAAAATCGTTGTGCAGGGGGCTGTTGACCTTTGCATCATCGAAAACGGTGAACCGACCGTAATTGATTTTAAAACCGATCGAGTAACAAATCCGTCGGAATTGATCGATGCCTACGCCGAGCAGTTGAATATTTACAGCACTGCTTGCCAAAAGATATTCGATCGGCCGGTGCGTGAAAAAATTATTTATTCTTTTGAACTGCACAAAACCATACCGCTACCGTAAAATAAGAAAAAGCCGATGATCTCTTTTGGGATCATCGGCTTTGATTACGGATTGTGCTGGTTTTGATTACGCAGGTCAATTATAAAATCTTCAAGTTGCTGTAACTGACTCTCGGAAAAATCGCGAATAATACGAACGAAATTTCGCTCGTTATTCGTCAGAATCATTGGATTATTATTTAAAAAGTCCGGCTCACCGGCATTTAAACGCAGGGGAGCATAGGCGCGTTGGGGAGTGGCGTTTAAATATTCCTGCATATTGACCGATTCAGGCTCACCATATAAAATTTGTGCCGGTGTAACGTGAAATAGGGCGGCTAATTTAACGGCAATTTCCGGACTGAATTTGCCTTGCGCCTCTTGTCGGGCATAGGTGCTGCGGTTAATACCCAAGGCTACGCTGACGTCATTTTGCGTCATTCCGCTGCAAAGACGGTACTGTTTGATTTGCTTGCCGATTTCCGAATTCATAATTTACCTCATTTTTTAAAAATAACACTTGACTTAAACGGTCAAAATTGTTATAATCAATAAGTCCTCGCTGAAGTGGCTCAGATGGTAGAGCAGCTGATTCGTAATCAGCAGATCGTGGGTTCGAGTCCCATCTTCAGCTCCACAAACAAGGCTTGATCCAATTCGGGTTGAGCCTTGTTTATATTATACAGAAAAGGTCGAATTTTGTCAAGTTAGTGCGAATTTTGTAATTACCATATTTGCCTAATATTTCGCATATTGCTATTGACTTTCAAAATTCGCTATGCTATAATAGTTAAAACTTGATCTTTAAATCGATACGAGATATCGGTAAGATTGAAAATATACGATAGATTGCAATATTGTTGCAATCTGTTCTTGTGTGTTCAAAAACCTTACCGAATTCGGTAAGGTTTATTTTTGTTAGGGGGTATTCCGATGAAAAAGAACACTGAGAACATTCAAATCTATTTGGAAAATTGTTTTTCGGATCTCTCGTTTGTAAAAAAATCGGTCAGCGTTGCCGACGGTCATAGTTATTGTGTTTTTCCCGGCTTTTGCGATGTGCATGTGCATTTTCGTGAGCCGGGTTTTTCTTATAAAGAAACAATTTTATCTGGCTCACTTGCGGCGGCGCACGGCGGATATACGGCAGTGTGCACCATGCCGAATTTGAATCCTGTACCGGATTCTGCCGATCATCTTGCCGCCCAACAGCAGTTGATAGACCGTGATGCCGTAATTTCCGTTTACCCCTATGGCGCAATCACCGTCGGTCAACAAGGTGAAAAACTGTCTGATATGTCTGCGTTGGCCGAAAAAGTTATCGCCTTTTCGGATGACGGCAAGGGTGTGCAGAATGAGGAAATAATGCGTCAGGCGATGATTTCAGCGAAGAAACTCGGCAAAACGATCGTTGCACACTGCGAGGATAACAGTCTTCTGCACGGGGGCTATATCCACGACGGCATTTATGCAAAAGCACATGGCCATAAGGGCATTTGCAGCGAGAGTGAATGGGGGCCGATTGCCCGTGATTTACGTCTGGCGGCTGAAACCGGCTGTGCCTATCATGTTTGTCACATTTCTTGCAAGGAAAGTGTTGAGTTGATTCGCAAGGCAAAGGCGAACGGCGTTGACGTAACCTGCGAGACCGCACCGCATTATCTGATTTTAGATGAAAACGATTTGCAAGAAGACGGGCGCTTTAAAATGAATCCGCCGCTTCGCTCGACGGAAGATCGTCAAGCGTTGGTCGAAGGTATCGCAGACGGAACGATCGATATGATCGCAACCGATCATGCGCCGCACAGCGCCGTGGAAAAATCCGAAGGATTGCAGGGAAGTCCCTTTGGTATTGTCGGCATTGAAACGGCGTTTCCGCTTCTTTACACCGTGCTTGTAAAAAATGAAATCATCTCACTCGAAAAGCTTTTGGAATTGCTTTGTATAAATCCCCGAAAGCGTTTCGGTATTCCGTTCGGTAATGATTTCACCGTTTGGGATCTGGATGCGCGTGATACGATCAATCCTGCAACCTTTTTATCGCAGGGGAAAGCAACTCCCTTTACCGGTAAAACCGTTTACGGTAAGTGCATCAGTACCTATTCCAATGAAAAAAAGGTATATCCATATACAAAATAAACTTTTGGAGGAACAACTATGGCAAAACGTACAAATATTAAAAAGGTTTTAATTATCGGATCCGGACCGATCGTGATCGGACAGGCCGCCGAATTCGATTACGCCGGCACGCAGGCGTGCCTTGCATTAAAAGAGGAGGGCTACAAGGTTATTCTTTGTAACTCCAATCCCGCTACGATCATGACCGATACCACGATTGCGGATAAGGTGTATATGGAGCCGCTGACGTTGGAATACATTGCAAAAATTCTGCGTTACGAGCGTCCGGATGCCATTGTACCGGGCATCGGCGGTCAAACGGGTTTAAACCTTGCAATGCAGCTTGAAAAAAAGGGCATTTTGAAGGAATGCGGCGTTGAATTGCTCGGTACGTCCAGCGAAAGTATTGAGCGCGCCGAAGACCGTGAACTGTTCAAAGAAATGTGCGAATCAATCGGAGAGCCGGTCATTCCGTCCGAAATCACCTATGACCTGAACAAAGCCAAGGAAGCCGCAAAGCGCATTGGTTATCCGGTCGTTCTGCGCCCCGCGTTTACCTTGGGTGGTACCGGTGGCGGCTTTGCAGAAAACGAGGCAGAGCTTGAAGAAATCGGTATGAATGCGTTTAAGCTTTCGCCGGTTCATCAGGTTTTGATCGAAAAGAGCGTCAAGGGCTATAAAGAAATCGAATTCGAGGTTATGCGTGACTCAAACGATCACGCAATCACCATCTGCGGTATGGAAAATATCGACCCCGTCGGCGTTCATACCGGTGACTCGATCGTTGTTGCACCGATATTGTCACTCAATGATCACGATTTGAAAATGCTTAACGACAGCGCCATCAAAATCATTCGTGAGTTGAAAATTGAAGGCGGTTGCAACGTTCAGTTCGCACTCAACCCCAATTCTAGCGAATATTTCCTGATTGAAGTAAATCCCCGTGTTTCCCGTTCTTCGGCTTTAGCTTCCAAAGCAAGTGGCTATCCGATCGCCCGTGTAACGGCTAAAATTGCAATGGGTATGGCGCTTGAGGATATTCCGGTTGCCGGCGGTACGGCCGCAATCGAGCCGAGCCTTGATTACATTGTTGCAAAATTCCCGCGTTTCCCATTCGATAAGTTTGCCGATGCGCCGAACACGTTAGGCACACAGATGAAAGCGACCGGTGAGGTTATGGGCATTGGTTCGACCTTAGAAGAATGTCTGCTGAAATCGGTACGCTCTCTTGAAACGGGCGTATGTCATTTCCACCTGCGCAAGTTTGACAATATGACCGACGGCGAACTGCTCAATTACATTGCCGAATTCAAGGATGATAACGTTTATGCTATCTTTGAACTTTTGCGCCGTGGCGTCAGCATTCAGAAAATTCACGAAGTCACAATGATTACCGAACTGTTTTTGGAAGCCTATCATCGCATTGTCGACGCTGAACGCAAGCTGCGTCAAAACGTGGGTTCGGTTGATGTTTTGCGTGAATCGAAAATCCTCGGCTTCTCGGATGAATATATTGCTTCGGTTTGGAATATGCCGGAGGTCGACGTTTATCATAAACGTAAAGAAAACGGCATTGTGCCGATCTTCAAAATGGTTGATACCCTGCACACTGGAAAGTATATTGCTTATCTGTACTCGTCCTACACGGGTGAAAATGCATCGCGTTTGACGGACAAACATAAGATCATCGTGTTAGGTGCAGGACCAATTCGTATCGGTCAGGGTGTTGAATTTGACTATTCCACCGTTCATGCCGTGCAGACGATCAAGCGTGCCGGCTACGAGGCAATCATCATCAACAACAACCCCGAAACCGTTTCGACCGATTACACTACTGCAGACAAGCTCTATTTCGAACCGCTCACACCGGAAGACGTCATGGCAATCATCGACTTTGAACAGCCGGAGGGCGTTGTGGCTTCCTTGGGCGGTCAGACGGCCATTAACCTTGCACAGCCTTTGATGGAGCGCGGTGTAAAGATCATCGGTACCGACTGTGAAGCAATCGAACGCGCCGAAAACCGTGACAGCTTTGAAAAAATTTTGAAAAACCTCAATATCCCGCAGCCGCAGGGTAGAGCCGTCACCAAAATCGAAGACGGTGTTGCGGCGGCAAATGAAATCGGTTATCCGGTTTTGGTGCGTCCCTCGTTCGTTTTGGGCGGCCGTGCCATGCAGATTGTTGCCAATGAAGAGCAGCTTCGCCATTACCTGAAAACGGCCGTTGAAATCGACGCCGATAAGCCGGTTTTGGTCGATAAATACATTCAAGGTAAAGAAGTCGAAATCGACGCCATTTGCGACGGTCACGACGTTTTCGTTCCCGGCATTATGGAACTTGTTGAGCGTACCGGCATCCACTCGGGTGACTCGATCAGCGTGTATCCCGCATTCAGCATTTCCGACCGTGTGAAGGGCACAATTTTGCAGTATGCAAAGAAGTTAGGCCTTGGCATCGGCATTGTCGGTCTTTATAACATTCAGTTTATCGTTGACGAAAACGAAAATATTTATATCATTGAAGTCAACCCGCGTTCCTCCCGTACCGTACCGTTCCTTTCGAAGGCAACTGGTTATAGCCTTGCGGATATCGCGACCGAGGTCATTCTCGGAAAGAGCCTGAAGGAACAGGGAATCTTCGACATTTATCCCAGCGAGCGCAAGCGTTACTATGTTAAAGTGCCGGTGTTCTCTTTCAATAAAATCAAGGGATTGGATGCCTACCTTTCGCCCGAAATGAAATCGACCGGTGAAGCAATCGGCTACGACAATAAGCTGAACCGTGCTTTGTATAAGGCATTGCAGGCGGGCGGCACCCGTTTGCAAAACTACGGTACGGTTTTTGTCACCGTCAGCAATAAGGATAAAGAGGAAGCGCTTCCGTTGATTCGCCGCTTCTATAATCTCGGTTTCAATATTGAAGCTACTGCCGGCACAGCCACGATATAAAAAGATAACGGCATTCGTACCGATGTTCTGACCATGTCCATCTATTCTTCGCTGATGGTAGCAGCAACCCCCATCGGCGGTGCCAGCATGCAGGCACTGAACGCCGTACTGGACATCGGCACAGCTTCCTCCATCAATTACATCTGGATCGAAATGAT
>JAKSQF010000092.1 GCA_024404235.1 Clostridia bacterium
GCACCGTTATTCTTTTGAATGATTCTTTCGCAGTTGCCGGTGCCGTTAAAGGTACCGCCGCTGATGGTGGTATTGGAGCCACTATCGTTGATAACGATTGCCGGGCCGCCGAAATTAAATTCACCGCCGGAAATGTTGACTGCGGTTGAACTGTGGTTGACATAGAAACCATAATCTGTGGTGGGCAGGGTGAAAACTGCGCCGTCATAAATGTTCAGGCGAGGGCCGTTGCCGCCGGTCGTCCAAATCTTACCGCCGGACTGCTGGAACACCGCCTGCTGACCGTCGGTGCCGCCGCCGATGTTAAAGGTTTTGGCATTTCTTTGAGCAATCAGATCTTTCTGACTGCCGCCGGATACTTTTTGTACCGTACAATCCAAAAAGTTTACGGTGCCGATGTATTGACCCGATGAACTGTTATCGTCATAAACTGCCCAGTTTTTACTTTTCAGAACGACGCCGTCCGTCAAGGTGACCGTACCGTTCAAAGCATTTGCATAAATTGCGCCTTCGTTGCCGCTGCCGGTATGGGTGCAGTAGATTTCACCGCCGGAAATGGTAACGTTGGTGGTGTTTTTAATGGTTACGGTGTCGGCATCGCGGGTGATCTTAAGATTCTTAAGAACAACGTTGCCGCCGGTGATGGAAAGGTTTGCACCGCTCAGGTGGTAACCGTCAACACCTGCTGCACCTTCGAGGGTGAGGCTGCGGTCGATCGTCAAAGCACCCGACGGGGAAATAGCGCTGCCGATGATGATGTGATCGTAACTGCTGTTTGCCAAAGCGGCCGTCAACTCTGCTGCGGAATTGACGGTGATGCTTGCGGCAGAGGCAGACATCGGAACACATACGAAGCAGGAAAACGCGAGGGTAAATGCTAATAAATAGGCAAATAGTTTTTTCGTGGTTTTCACTGTTTATTCTCCTTATCTGAAATTTTGTACAAACTGCGCAAAGAGATTTAAGTTAAATTCTTCCGCCCTTTCCATAAACCCGAAAAGGGTTTGCAAAAAGGGCGTCGGAAATAAACTTCTTGAAAATCAGAATGAGTCGTTCACAAAATTATTTAAATTTTGCAATGGTCTTATTCCATTCCTTAACTTCGGCTTCGACAAGGTTGTTTACCTTATCAAGCTCGGTCTTGGCCTGTGCGGCAGTGCCTTCCTTAACAAAGGTGGGCAGACCTGCGTAGAAATCGTACAAATGGTACTTGTTCTTCTGAGAGATGCACCACTTGTAAACCTCCAATGCCTGATCGTTTACAAAGAAGGTTTCGGCATCGTAGTTGTTGGCATCTAAGTAGTAGCGCAGGAAATAGTATACCGCTTTCGGATTCTTTGCACCCTTCGGGACGCCGTAGGCTTCGGATTCGTGCATCGGCTGATAATAAGTTTTACCCTTTTCGGCCGGAATCGGTACACAGCGCAGGTCGCCGTTGGCCTTAAGTGTCGAAAAGTGGAAGTCGGTTCTTCTGGAGCCGATGATATTATCGGTAAAGAACAAATACTGACCGTTTTCAAGATATTTATGCTCACGCATGGTGCTGGTGCAGATTTCTTTTTTGTAGTTGTTGCAGGCTTCCTGCAGACCTAAAAGGATATCCGATTTCTTCGTGGCGTTTACATACTTTTTACCGTCAAAGGTAATGAGCTGCAGACCGCGCATCGAAAGGATATCAACACGGTAAGAGGTCATCCAGCCGCCCTGACCGGTCTTCTGACGGAAATCGGCACACATGGACTTGAATTTATCATAAGTCCATTGACCCTTCTTCCAAAGAACGTACGGGTCTTCCATATTGTTGTTTTCGATCGTTGCCTGACTGTAATGAACGACCATCGGCTGCATATTGAAGGTGTTTGCAAGGTTGATACCGTACGTTTTGCCGTTGATGGTATAAAGATCTCTGGTGGATTTATCCCAAATGTTGCCCTTGAAATCCTGTCCGGTGGCGGTCTTCAAATCCTGTGCCATCGACATTTTCGAAGGTGTACAATGCTGATAACGGAAAAGGTCCGGTGCATTTCCGCCGTTGATATAGGCGGCAATCTGCTCGTCGTACTGTTCGTAATTGATCTGTTCCCACTTGACCTTGATACCGGTCTGCTTGGTGAAGTTATCAATTACACGCTGTGCGCCGGTAACGTCCTTAATGGGGTTCCAGGAAGCAACTCTGATCGTAGTACCGCGAAGGTTGCTCGGCATTTGTGCCAACAGTTCTTTCCAAGAAAGGTCGTCTAAATTCTTGGAAGAACCGGCGGTGTTTGAACCGCTTTGACCGGCAGCTGCGCCGCCGTTGCCGTTTGAGGTGGTTGCGCCGGCATTATCGCCGCCGGCAGAACCGTTTTCGCCGGCTTGATTGTCGTCGCCCGCGGGCTGACCGTCCGATTCAATGTCAAACGTCATATCCTCTGCGTTTTTGAGTTTTGCGCCTTCCTTTTTGCCGCAGGCCGCAAATGACAGGGTCATTGCAAGCACAAGCAAAAAGCAAATTGCACGTTTCATATTCATTTTCATGAAGATCTCTCCTTCTTTATTTAATACCACTATCCTACGATTCCGCAGGTAGCGATACTTTGAACAAATTTTTTCTGCATTACCAAGAAGAATACAAGCAGCGGTAAAATGGTCACAAACGAACCGGCAAGAATAATGGCACCGTCGGCAAACCGAATGCCCTGTGCCGCTAAACTGGTAAGGTTTGTGCTTAAGTTTGCAAGCTGGACGCTGATCGGGTATTTTGACGATAAGAACATCTGTGCCTGATAGTAATCGTTATAATACCAAACCACCGCAAATACCAAAACGGTGACCGAAGCGGCCCCCGCTGACGGCATAACGATTTTGAAAAAGGTTTTCCACGGACCTGCACCGTCGATCCACGCAGCCTCCTCCAATTCCTTAGGAAGACCCTTGAAGAACTGCATGAAGATGTAGATGTATAATCCGTTTTTAAGACCCGTGCCCAAAAGTGACGGCAGCCAGAATACAAGCGGCTTGTCGATAATATTCGGTCGGATTTCTTTACCGACCACCTTTCCGACGAGGCCGAGGATCCCGAGGAAATCCATGTGCCGCATATTATCGTATCTTGCGATCATCAGCATCGGATCGGGAATTAAGATCAGCAATATCATCACAGCGCACAAGAATTTTTTGCCGGTAAATTCAAATCTTGCAAGACCGTAAGCAATAACGGCGCAGGAGAAGAAAGCAAATACAGATGCGACGATTTGATTTCTGAGGGTGCTGAAGAACGACGTATAGTAGTTCAGCATTTCCTTGCCCATAACCAAATTTATGTTTGTAAGCGAAACTTCCTTGGGGACCCATTGCACCGTGGGATCCAACCAGTCGCGTGAAGTTTTCAGTGCATTGATGATGATAAAAATAAACGGATAGACCAACACGTACGCAAAGCCGATCAATACCATATAACGCACAATGCCAAACAAGAAATTCGGTGCTTTTCTTTTCAATCGGTATTTATTTATCATGCCAAATGACCGACCTCCCAAAATATTCAAAACTTTTCATTGTCAATAAAAAAACTGCCTTTTTTCAAAAAATCGGTACATTTAAGGCATAACGCACATAAATATCCCCATATCATTCCGCAATAATTATACCATATCACCAAAACAGATAAAAATATTTTTTTGCGTAATTTAAACATATTATTGTTATTTTTGCGATTTTCACTGTAAATTTACAGCATTATACACAGTTTTTTCCGTAGGAATGCGGTCTTTGATCTCGGCATTCGTCGGATTGTACGGCAGCGGTATCGTAACGTTATCGCTCCAAAAAGCAATAAACTGCCGAACGTTTTTACTGTTTACAAGCCACTTATTCGCCTCGTTGAAGTTCACGCGGTTTTTATCAACGTGGGAAATCGGAATAAGGGCGTAGGTCGGGTCGACCTTGGAATAAAACGGCACCGTGCCGTTTTGTCCGTGATGCGCCATCTGCAAAATATCGCTCTTCAAATAAGTTCCGTAGTTTGTAGAGGCGAAGTTCATTCCCATAGCACTGGCATCGCCCGTGATCATCAGCGATTGCCCGCCGATATTGACCTTGAATATCAACGACGTTTCGTTAAAATCGTTGATACCGCGGTCGGCAATGGATGCCGGAAACAGATCCTCGTACGAGAAGAGCATTTCGATCACGGCGTTGCGGATGTAATACCGCTCGCCCGAATGCGGGCGGATCACCGCCGACTTGGAATAATAATTCTTGATGCAGTCCTTGAAATTGTTGTAGGAATAATAGTCGTCGTTAAACATAAATTCCGCGCTTGCGAGGATATCCAAATCGGGCGGGAAATTGTAATAAAACTTTTCAATGACCACCTTATCGTGGAAATCGGCGGAAAAGGCGTTGAATACGCCGATATGGTCATCGTGGCAATGGGTAAAGATCCACGCGGCGATAACGGGCTTGCCGGAGTTTTTCGGCTTTTGCTCGTTCAAAATATTCAGCAAACGGTTGGAGTCCTTATGGTTTCGATCCCCACCGCCGCCGTCGATGATGATAAAGCTGCCGTCATCCAGCCGAATGACGAATCCCATACCGGAATAGATAGGCTTATTTTCGTTTTTCATTCCCGTAAACAGACTTTGCATTCCCTTGGAGGTATACTTGTTATCTGCTTTTCGCGGATAAAGATCGCCGAGCGGTTCGGAAATGATTTTCAGCTTTGAATTACCCGCCGTATAGGAAACGGAAATAAAGTTTTTCTTGTTTACCAACGAAACAAACAGGTTTTTGCCGATTTTGTTTTCATCGTACTTTTTATAACCGTCTTTCACCAGCCGGTTTACATATCCTTCGTATTCCCCCGCCGTGGCAAAGGTTTTGATTTTTATGTATCTGCCGTCCTGAACAAAATCGTTGGTATAGTCGGTATCAAGGTCGTAATCCGGCAATTTGTATTCCTGCCCTTCGTCGGAGGATGTATCTGTCGAGCCGTTCGGCTTCGACCCGACGGTCGAGCTTGTTTTCGAGCCGGTCGCCGTGCTTTGAGAAGCAGAACTACCCGTCGGAGCCGATGCAGAGCCGCCCTCGTTTTCAGAAAGCGTACCCTCGGAAGAAAGACCGGATTCTTCTTGTGAAGACGACGAATCCGCATACTTCTTTACGTCGTATTTTTTCGATTTTTTGCACGCAGACACCGTGCAAAGCATTGTCATTACAAGCGCTATCGCCAATATTCTTTTCATCATATCACCACTTACCGCTTATGCTTCTTCGGCTATACGGTTGACACGCTCGAACGCGGTTTTTACGAATTCATCTGCCGAAAGATTTTGGTAATCGGCATTGGTTACCTCTAACATCAGCGAACCGCCGTAATGATGCTCGTTTAATTTTTGCATCATCTTTTTATAATCAATATCACCGTCGTACGGAAGCAGATGCGCATCCATATCGGCCATCGGGTCGGTTTTGCTGCGACCGAAATTATCGTGTAAATGGGTATATACCATTTGATCACGGAAAATATCGGGGAAACAAACCGTTTCGGTATAGCAATGCTCGTGACCGCAGTCAAAGCAGTATTTAACGGTTTCGTTATTAAAATACCGATCGTAAAAATAGGCGACGTTACCCACCTTGCGGATGTTTTCAAATGCCACAGTAACGTTCAGTTTCTGCGCCGTGGCAACGATTTCGTCAAATCGTTTTAAGCCGATATCGCAAATTTCGGGTGAGTTCCAGCCGCTTGAAATATGGATAATGACGCCCTTGATGCCGAAAGCCGCCGCACTGGTGATGGCTTCCGTCATACCGTCGTAAATCTTCTTATAGCCGTCCCCGGCAAGCCACATTTCGTTGATGCCCGAAAACGGTGCGTGGATGAACTCGTATTCCAAACCGAGTTGCTGTGCTTTATTGAAGATTCTTTCCACCCCTGATTTATCGAAGGTGTCGCTGAAAAAACAATCAAATCCCGCATTTTTAATTCGTTCAAGACTGATGACGGGGTCCTCGTTTTTAATACACTCAACAACAATTCCGAATTTTCTTTTCATGGCGTTCATCACTTTCCTGTATGTTTTATAAAAATTATTCAATTTAAAATGACCCGTAAACGATTTAGCCACAACATCATACAAAAACGCATATTTTAACGGTATTTTTATGGCCTTATTTTATAAAAACGGATTTTTTCTGTCAATAACTTCGGCTATTTGCGTTAAAAATCCAATAAAATAACAAATTAACAATATCGGTACGGATTTGGGCGCCGATCAAGACTGTAAATTACCACGCGTTTGCCATGGCGGTAAAGGAAATTTCTTTCCCGCCCGAAGCGTTGCAAAAGGACTATTTACCCCAGCATAAAAATTTACATTTTAAGTATACTACCAAATGCGAAAAAATAAAAATATATATTATATATAAAAAAACAAATTTTTGCTTTTTTTAACTTTTTGCGCCCCTTTTCGCGACTGATTTTTCAGTAAAGCAATCCGTTTGCGCTTGATTCCGATTTTTTTGCCGAAAACACCGCACTTCCGCAAAATAAAAAGCATCCCTCTTCAAGGGTTCCGCCGTCGTTACAATTGTTTTTTATTCTTTATTGAAAATTGTTTATTTTTGAGAAATGCATCTTTATTCCCGCCACCCCGAATTTTTATATACGAATCTTGTCATTATGTTCTGTTCTTTCACTTTTCGGCCTTTTTTGTTGCAAACGGATGCGATTACTGTATAATGGACTTGTTAAGGAGTGAAATATCATGAAAGTGCAGTTTTTGGAAAACGAATATTGGTGGGGTGCCGTCGTAACCGAGGCTTATGATATGCCCATCACAAAGGACTCCGATTTATCGTTTGATTTAACGGGTAAGGAAACGTTTAAAACAAAGGGTTCCAATCAAACGGCACCGCTGTTTTTGTCGAATAAAGGCCGATATATTTGGTCGAACGAGCCGTTTATGGTTACCGTCAAAAACGGCGTTTTTGATTTCACCGTTGAAGACGTGGAAGTAAACGCCGACGGCAAGACGTTAAAAGAAGCCTACCTGAACGCAAAAAATAAGCACTTTCCGTTTGAAAACAAAGTGCCGCCGAAGGAATTTTTTGTTACGCCGCAGTACAATACCTGGATCGAACTGATGTACGAGCAAAA
>JAKSQF010000093.1 GCA_024404235.1 Clostridia bacterium
TTTCCTCTATGGTGCGCATCAACTCGTTTGGGATATCTTCTGCAAAAGTAAAGGGATAGGAAAGCGAAAAATCCGCAGCCTCCATACTGTAACGAACGCCGGCAATCAGCCGTTGTTGTTCAGGACTGAATTTTGCAAGATCGTATTTTTGCAGCATTTGCGCAAAACAGTTTTCCGGCGTGGCATAATGGGCCAAACCTAATACTTTTAATAATTTATCGTGTGATTCATCGGGTAAAAAGTCGTAAGGAGCAGTTTTGGTTATCGGCAGATTATCGGTCCATTCAAGGTTTCTGCTTTTCATCAGCTGAATCAGTGATAAAATCACTTCATTCAGGTCTTTGCCGACATACGCCTTATTGAAAACGATATTGTAGCCGTCCCGATTAACGGCAATTTTTCGACCGTAGCAATCTAAAATTTCACCGCGCGGGGCTTTTAAAACCGCAGTTCTTGCAGTTGTGCCCGCAATCGGATTATTTTCATCGCGACGCCCTTTCACTTGAAGAGCATACATACGAGCGGTATAAAGCAGAAGAACCAGAACCAATAAAACCGAAAGAACGGTCAACTGGACCTGACTTTTGCGTTGAAAGGGCATTGATTTCGCCTGCCTTTATTATAATTTGAAACGGTGCAACACCCGTTGCAGATAGTATAACGGAAAAACGAAAACCGTGGTATACAGCGTGGACGGAATGGCATATTGCATCAGATAAACGGTACTGCCGATCATCGTATCACCGAATGCGTGGCAGAACAGCCACCGCAAGAGGAAATACAGCAGCGAACCGATCAGTACCAGCACAAAGGCGCTGCGGATGTTGTTGTTTAAAAAATAATGGATAAAGAGGCTGACTGCCATTCCTAAAATCATGAAGAAAACCGTGTGAAATATTCCGCCGAAAGAGGAAACAGAATCGGTGAAAACTCCGACGATCAAACCGACCATTGCCGACGGTAATTCCTCCTCAAACATTGCAAAAGTAATCATCAACGGAAGCAGCAACATCGGTGTGGCATTTCGAATGGGGTATACAAATAATCCGGAGCTGTATCCGATGAATAACACGGAAAATAACACGATCTGCAGAAACAACTGTAAAAAAGGGTATCTGGTCTTATTCATTATTGGCCCCCAGCAGATCCCCCTGACCGGAAAAGGCCGTAATGACCATTACGTTGCGCAATTCACCAAGGTTGGCAAACGGTTTCACGTTAGCATAAATGGAGGTATTGTAGCGGTCGTTGCTGACCGATTCGATCGTTCCAACCATCAGTCCCGCCGGAAGGACGCCTTCGCCCGAGGTGACGACATAGTCGCCGATGGCAACGTCACTGGAGCGGGATAGGTTATAAAACTTGCATAAGCCGTTGTTGGAAAGTTCCAACGTGCCGGAAATAATACCGGCATCCACGGTACGGTTGTCCAAAGCACCAAAGGTCAGATCCGCACTTAAAACGGTCGTTACCTTGGCGGTTTTAAGCGAAACCTCGCTTATGTAACCGACTAATCCTTCGTCTGTAATAACAGGATCGTGCAGCGCCACGTCGTCCAAACTGCCGCGGTTGATCAAAAATCCGCCGAAAGGATCGTTTTCATCGCGGGAAATCAGATTGGCGGCGGTAAAGGTGAAATCGGGATGAGCATCTTTGATTTCGAGATAGTCCTTGTAAAACTCATTTTCCCGTATCGCCGTTTCATAATCGACCTGTTGCTGGTGCAGACGGGCAATTTCCGCCTCCAACTCAGCATTTTCGACCATCAGATCATTGCCGTCTTTATAAGCATGAATAACACCGGAAAAGGCGGTTTTGACCTTGGTTGCCGCCGTTTGAAACGGTGCGGCAATGGTTGCGGCCAAATTGCCCTGCGGGGTGATCTTCATGCCGAACAGGAAGGTGCTCCCCGATAATAAAAGCACGGCGACAAAAACAGCAACAATAATTTTAAATTGTCTGCTGCGGAAGAAAAATCGCATAGAAACGCTTCCTAACTTTCAAAAATTCGCACAAAGGAGTATGCCGTCAGCGGAAACGCTTGCCGCGACGGAATACATAATTTTGGAAACCGCTGTCGGCCTCCAAACGCTTGGCAGTACCCAAAACAACGCAGTCGATCGGGTTTGCGGCAACGGTTACGGGCATTCCCGTTTCTTCGGCAATCAGCTCGGCCAGACCGCGCAAAAGCGCACCGCCGCCGGTTAAGGTGATGCCGCTGTCGATAATATCCGCCGAAAGCTCCGGCGGGGTCTTTTCCAACGTGGTGCGAACGGCATCAATAATCTGCGAAATCGGGTCAGCCATGGCATCCCGTACTTCGGCAGAGGAGATGGTGACGTTTTTGGGCAGACCGTCCACCAAATTTCGACCCTTAATTTCAATCGAAGTTTCATTCTCATACGGCTTGGCGGAGCCGATGTCAATTTTGATCTGTTCCGCAGTACGTTCGCCAATCAGCAGATTGTGCTTTTTTCGAACGTAGTTGATGATCGCTTCATCAAGATCGTCGCCCGCAACACGAACTGATTGCGCCGTAACGATATCTCCGAGCGAAATAACAGCAACTTCACTGGTGCCGCCGCCGAGGTCTACGACCATATTGCCGCTGGCATCCCAAATCGGCAACCCTGCACCGACCGCTGCCGCCATCGGCTCTTCAATCAGGTCAATGTCGGTAGCGCCTGCCTGCTTTGCAGCATCGTAAACGGCACGGCTTTCCACTTCTGTAACGCCGACCGGAATGCAAACAACCATGCGTACGCGGGAGAATACAGAACCCTTTAACGCCTGACGTACAAATCGTTTCAGCATTGCCGCCGTAACGTCGAAATCGGCGATAACGCCGTCTTTTAAAGGACGTACCGCAACGATCGAACCCGGTGTACGGCCGATCATCTCTTTCGCTTCACGACCGACGGCTCGCACGGCATCGTTTCTGACGTCGTATGCCACGACCGATGGCTCGCGCATAATAATTCCTTTGCCTTTGGCACAAACCAGCGTATTGGCGGTGCCTAAGTCAACTCCGATATCTTTTGTAAACATAAGCGATAACTCCTTTTATTGCGTCACAGCGGTTTTTTCGTCAGATTCGTTCGGAACGATCAGGTGTAAACCGCTTGGAATGTTCTTAATTTCGACACGTTCTGCGCCCGGCGCGTATTCGCCGTCCAACGTCCAGGAAACATCAGCTCCGTTTAGAACGGTAATGGCCTTTGTATGGAAAAATTCAATACCCGGACGGTCAAAGTCTTTTTTCAAAATGCCGTCCACAATGGGCTGCAGTTTTAGAATATTATCCGGTTTACGAATCAGCAAAACTTCAAATTCACCGTCATTCAGTTTAACTAATGACTCTTTAAAATGCACAACACCGCCGACCGAAAAAGAATTGGTTACGGCGCCGAATATAAATTCGCCGTCGATCCTTTTGCCGTCACATTCAAAGGACAACGGGATCGGCTTGATTGAGCCGAGCGATTTGATACCCTCGAAGAAATATGCGGCCTGCCCCAAAACGTTTTTGACGTTTTGCGGAGCAGAATAAGAAGCGGCCGTAAAAGCGCCGAAAGAGGCGGTATAGGAAAAATAACGGTCACCGAATTGCCCGATATCCAAAGTGATTTCCTGCCCGTCGACAATGTCCTTGGCGGCCTGCACAAAATTGCGGGAAATTTTAAGTCCCGAAGACCACTCGTTCAGCGTTCCGGAGGGAATGTATCCAAGCTTGCAGTCAATACCGAATTGGCGCATTCCCGTAATTACTTCGTTTAATGTTCCGTCACCGCCGCAAACGACGATGCAATCATATTTTCCCTGCGGGACGTTTGAAATATACGCCGTTGCATCCCCACGGGCACGGGTCGTGTAGACGCTGACAAGGTAATCGGCATCCGAAAAGACCTGAACGACCTTTAATAATTCAGTCTTCATTTTTCCCTTGCCGGAGCAGGGGTTTACGATCATTAAAAGCTCTTTTTGTTCCATAATAAACCTCTGAAATTATTTTCGGTAATCAATGGGAAGCGTGGCGGTCGCATTCAGCGATACGTCCCCGATGTTGCCGGATAGATATTCATAGTAAGCCTGAACGCCTACCATTGCGGCGTTGTCGCCGCAATAGCATAAGGGCGGATAGTAAAGATTAAACCCTTTTTCGCGGCAAGTCTCTTCCATGCGGCTGCGCAGTTCGCTGTTGCCGGAAACACCGCCCGCCAAAACGATTTGACGGTAGCTTGTAGCCTCGGCCGCCTTAAAAGTATTTTCAAGCAACATATCACAAACGCGTTTTCTTACCGTGGCGGCCAGTACCGGCACGTCGATTTCTTCGTTCTTCTGCAGCGCATTGTGTACTAAATTGATCACAGCAGTTTTCAGTCCCGAAAAACTGAAATCGTATTCACCGCCTTCTACGTGCGGGAAGGGGAGCGGGTAGCGACCGAAATCCGGAGTGGTGGCGATTTTGTCCAAAGCCACACCGCCCGGATAAGGCAATCCCATCGTGCGGGCAGTTTTATCAAAGCATTCGCCGGCCGCATCGTCACGGGTGCCGCCGATCACACGAAAATCGGTATAATCACACACTTCGACGATCAGCGAATTGCCGCCGGAAACGACCAAGCACAAAAACGGCGGCTTCAAATTATCGTGGGCAATGTAGTTGGCGGCAATGTGACTGCGTAAGTGGTGAACGGGAATCAACGGAATGCCTAACGATAGTGCCAAACCTTTGGCAAAATTGACCCCGACCAGCAACGCGCCGATCAAACCCGGTGCAAAGGTGACGGCTACGGCTTCAATATCCTTGTAACCAAGACCTGCTTGCTGTAAAGCTTCGTCACAAACAGTGCTGATTGCCTCGGTATGCCGTCTGGAGGCAATTTCCGGAACGACGCCACCGTAGATGCGATGCTCGGCGATTTGGGTTGCTACCACGTTGGATAAAACGGTGCGACCCTCGGTAACGGCAACCGACGTTTCATCGCAGGAGGATTCAATACTGAGAATTTTCATATCCATTCAAAACCTTTTTGTCATAATCAAAGCGTTTTCGGTAGGAAAACGGTAAAAATTCTTGCGTTCGCCCGCAAGTTCAAAACCGAATTTTTCATAAAGGGCAATGGCCGGTTGATTTGAAACACGAACCTCTAAGGAAACAAATTCAGCGTCATTTTGTCTGCAAACCGTAATCATCTGTGCCATTAGCAACGAGCCTACACCCGTTTGACGTGCTGATTTCGTGACAGCAACGTTTGTAATATAAGCTTCGCCGGCGATGATGCTTACTCCTACGTATCCGATCACACCGGAAGGACCGGCGGCAACAATAAAGCGTGTACCGGCGTCGTACGATTCGGCAATGGCGTTTTCACTCCACGGTTCGGCAAAGCATTCTCGCTCCAAAGCGGCAATTTTGCTGATGGGCCGTTCGCTGTCGGGTAAAATGTGAAACGGGGTGAAAGCGCCATTTGCAACCAACTCGTCAATGGCTTTGCAGATCGCTTCTCTGCAGATACGATAGGTTTCTTGGTCGCCGCCAAACGGATCGGGAATACCACCGCCCAAAACAGTGATTTTGTCGCTGCCAACGACCGAACCGAGTGCGGTTTTATGGGTTTCTGCAAGGCAGATGATACGGTCGGCCTGTGCTAATTCTTCTGCGGTGACCGGCGTTGCAAGATGGGCGGAAATATCAATACCGATGTCCTGCATTGCCGCAACGGCGTTTTCGGCAGGTTCCCGTTCGGCAACGTAGAGCCCGCGACTAATTGCTTTGACGCCGGAAAGATGCTGTGCGTTGAGGTATCCTTCGGCCATCGGACTGCGGCAGGTGTTGCCGGTACAAATAAATAAAACGTTCATCAAATCAACCTTTGGCTTCCAGCCAGTTTTTGCCGGTGTGGGCATCAACCGAAAGACACACGGCCATTTGTACGGCGTTTTCCATTTCTTCGGTCAAAATACGGCAGGCGGCATCCTTGTCGGCTTCGGGACATTCAACGATCAATTCGTCATGTACCTGCAAAATCAGTCGGGCCTGCGGCAACTGTTCGTGCAATCGGTTTGATACACGAATCATTGCGATTTTTATAATATCAGCGGCCGTTCCCTGAATGGGGGCGTTGCGGGCAACACGTTCGCCGAAAGCACGCATCATGTGGTTGGATGCCGAAAGTTCGGGCAAGGCACGTCTGCGGCCGAAAATGGTTGAAACGTAGCCGTTCTTTTTGGCTTCGGCAATGACGTCATCCATATATTTTGCAATACCGGGGTAGGTGGCAAGATAACCCTTGATGTAGGCATCCGCTTCGGCTCGGCTGACACCGATGTCTTTGGCTAACGAAAAGGCACCGATGCCGTAAATGATACCGAAATTGACCGCCTTTGCACTGCGGCGCATAAGGGGTGTGACCATGTCAATCGGCATACCGAAAACCTGCGAAGCGGTCAGCGTGTGGATATCCGTTTCGCTGTTAAAAGCTTCGATCATCGCTTTATCATCGGCCATGCCGGCAAGTACACGCAACTCGATTTGGGAATAGTCAGCATCACAAAGCACGTAACCCGGCTCGGTCGTGAAGTATTCACGCAGTCGGCGGCCCTCTTCGGTGCGGACGGGAATGTTCTGCAAATTCGGTTCTAACGAACTAATGCGGCCGGTACGGGTTTCGGTTTGGTTAAAAGTCGAATGAACACGGCCGTCTTCTGCTACGGCAGAGAGCAGACCGTCACAGTAGGTCGATTTCAGTTTTGCCAACTGCCGGTATTCCAAAACTTTGGCAACAATCGGATAATCGTATTGCAGATTCTCCAACACTTCGGCAGCGGTACTGTAACCGCTTTTGGTCTTTTTGGCCGGTGTAATCTGCAAATCTTCAAATAAAGCAATACCTAACTGTTTGGGAGAATTCAGGTTGAATTCGTGGCCTACTTCTGCATAGATATCCTGCTCAATCACCTTGATACGGGCGTTTAGATTTTCGCCCATTTGTCGTAAACCGTCGGTATCTACCAAAAAACCGTAGCTTTCCATTTCGGCCAACACACCGGCTAACGGAATTTCGATATCGGTCAACAAAGCATATTGACCGGTTGATTTCAGCAC
>JAKSQF010000094.1 GCA_024404235.1 Clostridia bacterium
GCTTCGGAATAATTCAAAAAAATCACCAGATTTTTACAGGTTTATTGATTGCATTAAAACACATAATACTGTTGGGCGAGAGCGATGGAAGATCCTAAAAGCGAACGTGCAAAACGGTGCCTGTTACATCAATCGGTACTGAGCCGTCGCTTGTGATCGAGCCGTTCTTTCCCCGCCTGTTTGGCCTTTACCGACGTTCCCGAAAAGCGGGGATGAACGGCCGGCAAACGACAGGCTGTATCGAAAAAGAAGCCGCCCGAAACGAGTGGCTTCTTTTTTTATTTACTTTAATTTTTCCATTTCGGCAATGCTGTTTTCAAGCAGTGCGATCTTATCGCAAACCTTGGCAAGGTTCTGACGCTGCTGATCGACAACGGCGGCAGGCGCTTTGCTGACAAAGTTTTCGTTGGAAAGCTTCTTTTCGATGAAAGCCTTATCGTTATTGGCGGCTTCCAGTTCTTTATTGAGGCGTTCCAGTTCCTTTTCGGCATCAACCAATTCCTTCATCGGAATAAAGACGGTTGCCGCATCGGTTACGATACGAACGGCGCCGTCGGCATCGAAATCGTCCCCAACCTCGACCTCGGTCGCACTGGCAAGGCGGCAGATGTACGCCGCACCTGCGCGGAAGGTTTCGGGCGTGGCAGAAGCAATGCAGACCTTTGCCTTTTTAGAAGCCGGCACGTTCATTTCGGCACGGCGGTTACGCACGGCCTTGATGACAGCCATAATCTTTTCAAACTCGCCCTCTTCGGCGGTGAAGTTGAACGCTTCCGTATAGGTCGGCCATTCGGCAACGACCAAAGCCTCGCCGCAATGGGGCATCGACTGCCAAATTTCTTCGGTGATATACGGCATAAACGGATGCATCAGCGCCAATGTACCGGTAAAGACGTGGGTCAGCACGGCACGGGCGGTATCGGCCGCCGTTTCGTCCTCGCCGTTTAAGCGGGATTTACAAATTTCAATGTACCAGTCGCAGAAAACGTCCCAAATAAAGTCGTACAGCTTCTGCACCGCAAGACCCAGTTCATAACGTTCCAAATTTTCGGTCACACCGGCCGCAAGGGTATTGAACTGCGACAAAATCCACTTATCTTCAAGCGCAAAGTTTTCGGGCTTTAACGGTAAAACCTCGTCCGATTTCAGGTTCATTAAGATAAAGCGGGCGGCATTCCACATCTTGTTGGCAAAGTTGCGGCTGGCCTCGACACGCTCGTTGATGTAGCGCATATCGTTACCGGGGCTGTTACCCGTTGCCAACGAGAAGCGCAAAGCATCGGCGCCGTACTGATCGATGACCTCTAACGGATCGATACCGTTGCCGAGCGATTTCGACATCTTGCGACCCTGACTGTCACGGACAAGACCGTGGATCAGCACCGTATCAAACGGCACCTGACCGGTCTGCTCCAGCCCTGAGAACATCATACGCATGACCCAGAACGGGATAATATCGTAACCGGTGACCAGCGTATTGGTGGGATAAAAATGCTTGAAATCTTCGGTTTCTTCGGGCCAACCCAAGGTAGAGAACGGCCACAAAGCCGACGAGAACCAGGTATCCAGCGTATCAGGATCCTGCGTGATGTTTTTACTGCCGCAGTGGGCGCAAACGTGTGCATCCTCGCGGGAAACGGTGATTTCGCCGCAATCGGCGCAGTACCACGCCGGAATACGGTGACCCCACCACAGCTGACGGGAAATACACCAGTCACGGATATTTTCAAGCCAGTGGAAATAAATCTTTTCAAAGCGCTGGGGAACAAACTTGGTACGGCCGTCCTTTACGGCGTCGATCGCAGGGCCTGCCAGCGGTTTCATGGAAACAAACCATTGCTTGGAAACACGGGGTTCGACCGTGGTGCCGCAACGGTAGCAGGTGCCGACGTTGTGGGAATAGTCTTCAATTTTGACCAAAGCACCCTCGGCTTCCAAATCGGCAACGATCGCCTTGCGGGCTTCGTAGCGATCCATACCGGCGTACTTCGGATAATCGGCAACGATTTTTGCGTCGTCGGTCAAAACGTTGATGACTTCCAAATTGTGGCGCAGACCTACTTCAAAGTCGTTGGGGTCGTGTGCGGGAGTGATTTTAACCACACCGGTACCGAAGTCCATTTCAACGTAATCGTCCGCAACAACGGGAATTTCACGGTGAACGATCGGCAGAATCAGGGTTTTGCCGACAATATCCTTATACCGTTCATCATTGGGGTTGACCGCAACGGCGGTATCGCCCAACAACGTTTCGGGACGGGTGGTAGCCAGCTCTAAATAGCCACTGCCGTCCTTGAACGGATAACGCAGATGCCAAAAATGACCCTGCTGTTCTTCGTATTCAACCTCGGCGTCGGAAATGGAGGTGCAGCAATGCGGACACCAGTTGATGATGCGCTCGCCACGGTAGATCAATCCCTTTTCATACAGGTTGACGAATACCTCACGAACAGCCTTACTGCAACCGTCGTCCAGCGTGAAGCGTTCACGTTCCCAGTCGCAAGAGGAGCCGAGTTTTTTCAGCTGTTCGATAATACGGCCGCCGTATTTGGCTTTCCAATCCCAAGCACGCTCCAAAAAGCCGTCACGACCGATGTCTTCTTTCGTGACGCCTTCTTTACGCATGGCTTCAACGATTTTGGCTTCGGTTGCGATGGAAGCGTGGTCGGTGCCGGGCAACCACAGGGTATCGTAGCCCTGCATCCGCTTAAAACGGATGAGGATGTCCTGCAGGGTTTCGTCCAAGGCGTGGCCCATATGTAACTGCCCCGTGATGTTCGGGGGCGGAATAACGATGGTAAAGGTTTTCTTTTCGGGATCACATTTGGCGTGGAAGTAGTTGCCGTCCAGCCACATTTGATAGATGCGATCCTCGACCTCTTTCGGGTCGTACTGTTTTGCAAGTTCACGGTTCATTTGTTTTCACCTTGTTTTGAAAATTTTTCCGATAATAAATTCATAATAACAACAGAAAATAGAATTGTCAACCCATATTTCAGCGTTTGCATACGGATTGACAGCCGTCCGACAAAATCGGGCGGCTTTTTCCATTATAAAGACAGTTTTGTCTGCACGGCCGTGTCACCGGGTTTCATCCCGCCGGCCGCCGGCAGATTTTTGGTGCGGTAGCGATGCTCGTTTTCAAGGCCACCCGCTTCATACGGTGTGACCGACGCCAAAAGGTGACCCTTCTTCTGGGTCATAACGGCAATACCGCCGTTATCCTTGGTGGTTTTTGCCGGAACGGAGCCGGTGTTGACGATCAGCATTCGCCCGTTGGTCGAGGTCATCAGCAGATCTCTGTCCTCGGAAAGGAACAGAATACACCGCAACGGGAATTTACCGCAATAGGCGTTGATCAGCTTTTTGCGGTTGGTTTTGGTTTGATAGGCCGAAAGCGGTACCTTGGCGACCCTGCCGTTTTCAAAGAAGAAGAGGACGTAACCCTTATAATCCACGGTCGGGATCATATAAACGCTGTTTTCACCCTCGTCGTAGTCGAGTTCGGAAGCGACAAAGTTTCCGAGTACGCTGGCCTTACCGTCGGCAAATTCGCTCATCTTTGATTTATAGACCTGACACTTGTCGGTAAAAAACAGCAAATCGGCCGCATTGGTCGTTTCGATCTGCTGGCTGATGACGTCGCCCTCTTTGAGCTTCTGTTCCCCGCTCATACGCAACGACTGCGGCGAGATCTTCTTGAAATAGCCATCCCGTGTGAAGAATGCGGTATAGGGCGAATCGTCGACCTCCTCGACCTCGGCCTCAGCCTCCTCGGCGACGCCGTTGATGATTTCGGTCTTGCGTTCCTGCCCGTACTTTTCGGCGACCGCTTTCAGCTCTTCCACGATGATTTTGGAAACACGGTTGCGGGATTTTAAGATATCCTGCAAATCGGCAATTTCCTTTTCCAGTTCTTCAATATCGGCCGTGCGTTTTAAGATATACTCACGGTTTAAGTGGCGCAGTTTGATTTCGGCCACGTATTCGGCCTGACCCTCGTCAATGCCGAAGCCGATCATCAAGTTGGGCACAACGTCCTTTTCCTGCTCGGTTTCACGGACGATGCGAATGGCCTTGTCGATATCCAAAAGGATTTTTTCAAGACCCTTTAAGCGGTGCAGTTTTTCCTGCGCTTTGGAAAGGCGGAAATAAACCCTGCGGCGGACGCATTCCTCACGAAAAGCGACCCATTCGCCGATAATGGCCTTGACACCCAGCACCATCGGCGAGCCGCCGATCAAGATGTTGAAGTTGCAGGCAAAGCTATCCTGCAAGGGGGTCATACGGAACAGCTTTTTCATCAGCTTATCGGGATCGACGCCACGCTTCAAATCAATGGTCAGCTTCAGACCTTTCAGGTCGGTTTCGTCACGGATATCGCTGATTTCGGTGATTTTTTTCAGTTTGACCAGATCGACGACCTTTTCGATAATCGCTTCGCAGGTGGTGGTCGGCGGAATGGCGGTAATATCAATGCAGTTTTGCGATTTATCGTAAGCGTATACACCGCGCACCTTAAAACTGCCGCGACCCGTTTCGTAAATCTTTTCGATTTCGGCACGGTTATACAGCAGTTGGCCGCCGATGGGAAAATCGGGCGCTAAAAGCGTATCGGCTACGTTGATGTCCTCATCCTTAATGTAAGCGACGGTCGTTTCGCAGACCTCCCGCAGGTTGAAAGGACAAATCGAGCTTGCCATACCGACCGCAATACCCGTATTGGCGTTGACAAGCACCGTCGGGAAGGTGACCGGAAAGAGGGTCGGCTCTTTCATCGTAGCGTCGTAGTTATCAACAAAATCAACGGTATCCTGATCAATATCGTTGAAAAGTTCGGCCGCAATGGGCGCTAACTTTGCTTCGGTATAACGGGAGGCGGCGTACGCCATATCACGGGAGTAGGCCTTACCGAACGAGCCTTTGGAGGCAACGTACGGGTGCAGTAACGCCTGATGACCTTCGGAAAGGCGCACCATGGTATCGTAAATGGCGGCGTCGCCGTGGGGGTTCAGCTGCATGGTTCGGCCGACGATATTGGCCGATTTAATGGTGCCGCCGCTTAAAAGGCCCATATTATACATGGTATAAAGCAGTTTGCGGTGCGACGGCTTGAACCCGTCGATCTGTGGGATCGCACGGGACAAAATCACGCTCATCGCATAGGGCATATAGTTGGTTTCCAGCGTTTCGGTAATGGGTTGTTCCACGACCGCACCCGCACCGGCAATGTAGGCATCAATTACCGGTTTTACGGATTCGCCGGATGTTTTTTTCTTTCGGGGAGCCATTTTCTTTCTCCTTTATGAAAATTACGAAACGTCCGCTTCGTCAATATACAGATAGCCGTTTTCGGCGATGAAATCCTTACGTCCCTGCAGGTTATCGCCCAGCAGCACGTCAAACATTTCGGCGGTGCGCTCCGCATCGGAGGGCATTACCTTGACAAGTCTGCGGGTAGCGGGGTTCATCGTCGTCAGGTTCATCATTTCGGGTTGGTTTTCACCAAGACCTTTTGAACGCTGCAGGGTGTATTTTTCGTTGCCGATCATCTCAAGAATTTCGCCCTTTTCCTTATCGTCATAAGCAAAATAGGTTTTCTGCTTGGTGGTGATTTCGTAGAGCGGGGTTTCAGCGATGTAGACCTTGCCGGCATTGATGAGCGTGGGCATACAGCGATAAATCATCGTTAAAATCAAGGTGCGGATCTGGAAGCCGTCGACGTCGGCATCGGTACAGATGATGACCTTATTCCACCGCAGGTTATCGAGGTTGAAGGTGGTCAGATCCTTATTCGCACGGGACTTCACTTCGACCCCGCAACCCAAAACCTTAATCAAATCGGTGATGATCTCGCTTTTGAAGACCTTTTCATATTCGGCCTTTAAGCAGTTGAGAATCTTACCGCGCACCGGAATAATGGCTTGAAATTCGGCGTCACGGGCCAATTTACACGAACCGAGAGCCGAGTCACCTTCCACGATGAAGACTTCACGCAGGCTGACGTCACGACTGCGGCAATCGACGAATTTCTGCACACGGTCGACCATACTGTTGCCGGTGGAAAGGGTCTTTTTCAGGTTGATGCGTTCCCGCTCACTGCGTTCACGACTGCGTTTGTTGACCAGCACCTGATCGGCGATTTTATCGGCCTCGGCCTTATTTTCGATGAAATAAACCTCCAACTGATGACGGAAAAAGTCGTTCATCGCTTCATAAATAAAGCGGTTGGTGATGGCCTTTTTGGTTTGGTTTTCGTAGGAGGTGATATTCGAGAAGGAGGAAACGACCAGCGTCAGGCATTCCTCCACGTCGGAAAAGGTAATTTTACTTTCGTTTGCCTTATATTTACCCGACTGCTTGATGTAGTTATCGACCTGATAGAAAAATGCGCTTCTGACCGCCTTTTCGGGCACACCGCCGTGCTCCAGCCAGCTGGAGTTGTGGTAGTATTCCTTTAACGGATGACGGTTGGAAAAACAGAGCGCCGCATTGATTTTTACGGTGTACTCCGGCTTGTCCTCACGGTCACGGCCACGGCGTTCGGTCTGCCAGAACTGCAGGCCGGTCATTTTTTCTTCGCCCACAAATTCTTCAACGTAATCGCGAATACCGTTGGCGTAGGAAATTTCGGTCGTTTCAAAGCGGTTGCCCTGCTGTTCACGGAAGACGAAAACCAATCCGTCATTGACAATGGCCTGCCGTTTTAAGGTATCTAAAAAATATTCACGCGGAATTTTTACGTCGGTAAAAACCTTGATATCGGGTTTCCAACGGGTCTTTGTGCCCGTTTCACGTCCCGAATAGGGTTCCTTTTTTAAGCCTCCGACGTTATAACCGTGTTCAAAGTGCAGGTTGTATTTGAAGCCGTCACGCTTGACTTCAACGTCCATATACTCCGAAGCGTACTGGGTCGAGCAAAGACCCAAGCCGTTAAGGCCGATGGAATACTCGTAAGTAGCACCGGCATCGTTGTTATACTTAC
>JAKSQF010000095.1 GCA_024404235.1 Clostridia bacterium
TGAACACGCATTGGATCCGGTCTATTCGGCCAACCTCGGTGTCAATATCGACGATCTGCTCGTTTCTCAGCCCGATTCGGGCGAGCAGGCACTTGAAATTGCCGAAGCATTGGTACGTTCGGGCGCAGTTGATATCATCGTTATCGACTCGGTTGCCGCATTGACCACCAAGGCGGAAATCGAAGGCGAAATGGGTGATTCCCACGTCGGTCAGCTGGCTCGACTGATGTCGCAGGCCATGCGTAAGCTGACGGCGGCACTTTCAAAATCCGGTTGCTGCGCCATCTTTATCAACCAGTTGCGTGAAAAAATCGGTGTGCTTTATGGCAACCCCGAAACCACCACCGGCGGTCGTGCATTGAAATTCTACGCCAGCGTTCGTATCGACGTTCGCCGCACCGAAACGATCAAGGAAAACGGCGAAATGGTTGGCTCCCGCACACGGGCACGTGTTGTCAAGAATAAGGTTGCTCCGCCTTTCAAGGAGGCCGAATTTGATATTATGTACGGCACCGGTATTTCGCACGACGGCGAAATCATTGATATGGGCCTGAAATTAGAGGTTCTGCGCCGCAGCGGTGCTTTCTACTACTATGGGGATAACCGCATCGGTCAGGGCCGTGACGCTGTCAAGAAACTGATTCGTGAAAACCCGGATCTTGCCAAGGAATTGGAAGAGCAGATCATGAAGAAGTATGCCGAGGTGCTTTCGGGCAAGCCTGTCGAAGAGGTCGAAGAGCCGGTCATTATGCCGGTCGAAGCCGAACCGGCCCGCCCGCATAAGAAAATCGACATCGACATTGCGGTTGACGATTGATGTTGCTGACCGCTGTCGGGAAGGATAAAAAACACTGCTGTCGGGTCGAAACCGACAGCGGTAAAACCTTTTTCGTCGATCGGGACGTGGTGGCGGAATACGGCTTAAAGGTGGGCACTTCGCTGGACGATGCCCAAGTGGCGGAGATTTTGAAGCGGTCGGATTACGTGCGTGCAAAGGAACGTGCGCTGTGGTACCTTGATCGCACCGATCATACCGAAAAGGCGTTATACGAAAAACTGACCCGCGCCGGCTTTGCGCCGGAATCGTGCGCGGCGGTTTTGGCATGGCTGAAATCCTACGGTATGGTGGATGACCGCCGCTTTGCCACCCACTTTGCCGAACGCTGTGCGGAAATGAATATTTCCAAGCGGGAAGCCTATCAAAAAATGTTGCTTAAAGGCGTTTCACGGGATTTGGCCCGTGAAATGACCGAAGAGGTCTCCTTTGACGAATCGGCGCAGATCCGTGCGCTGATCGAAAAGAAATACCGCAACCGTTTGGGCGACCGTGCCGCCGTCGAAAAGGTTTTTGCCGCCTTGGTGCGGAAAGGCTTTTCCTTCGGGGCGGTGCGTACCGCTTTGCGGGAGTATTGTGAAGAATTAGAATATAGCGAGGAATCCGTGTAATGTACAAAGTCAGTATGGTATCACTCGGCTGTCCGAAAAATCAGGTCGATGCCGAGCGTATGTTGGCCCTCTTGCAGGACGGCGGTTTTGAACTGTCGGTCGAAGAAGCACAGGCCGATGCCATTATTATCAACACCTGCGGCTTTATTGAAGAGGCTAAGCAGGAGGCCATCGAAAATATTTTAGAGGCCGCCCGCTACAAAAAAGAGGGTGCGTGTAAGGCGCTGATCGTCACCGGCTGTCTGGCCGAGCGTTATCGTGATGACGTAACCGAGGAAATCCCCGAGGTCGACGTCTGCGTCGGTATCGGGGCGAACGGTAAGATCTGCGAGATCGTGAAAGAAGCGATCGAATCGGCCGAAAAGAAAAACTATTTTGCCGAAAAGATAGATCTTTCGCTTTCGGGCAAGCGCATTTTGGGCGGCTATCCGTTTTCAACCTATTTGAAAATCGGCGACGGCTGTGATAACTGCTGTACTTACTGTGCCATTCCGCAGATCCGCGGACGGATGCGCTCCCGAACGATCGAGGACTGCGTGGCCGAAGCCGAAACACTGGCGGCAGGCGGCGTAAAAGAACTGATCGTTGTCGCACAGGATACCACGGCCTACGGCACCGACCTTTACGGCGAGCCGAAGCTTTGCGAACTGCTTGAAAAGCTTTGCCGCATCGAGGGTCTGCATTGGATCCGCACGCTGTATACCTACCCCGAGCGCATCACCGACGAACTGTTGGATTTAATGGCGAAAGAACCGAAACTGGTGCATTATCTCGACATTCCCATTCAGCACGTCGACGGCGAGATCCTGAAACGAATGAACCGTCGCGGCAACGAAGAATCCCTGCGGGCGCTCATTGAACGTATCCGCACCAAACTGCCGGATATTACTCTGCGCACCACCTTGATCACCGGATTCCCCGGTGAAACCGAGGAGCAGTTTGAAGCACTTGACCGTTTCGTGCAGGAAATTCGCTTCGACCGGTTGGGCTGCTTTGCCTATTCCGCCGAAGAAAACACCATTGCGGCCGAAATGCCCGATCAGGTCGACGAGCAGATCAAACACGACCGTATGGAACATATTATGGAAACGCAGTTGACCATTGCGGCTGAAAAGAACGCCGAAAAAATTGATACCGATACCGAAGTACTGATCGAGGGTTGGGACGATTACATCAAATGCTACTACGGACGTACACCCTTTGATGCACCCGAAGTCGACGGCAAAATTTTCTTCCTTTCCGACCGTCCGTTGGTTATCGGCACCTTTGAAAAGGTACATATTAACGACACGTTAGATTATGATTTATTGGGGGAACTGATCGTATGAACACACCGAATAAACTGACCGTTGGCCGCATTATTGCCACACCCTTCTTTATGGCGGCAATGCTCATTCAATTTCCGTTCCATTATACCGTGGCGCTTGTGCTGTTTATCGCCGCAAGCCTCACCGATATGATCGACGGAAAAATGGCACGTAAGTATAATTTGGTAACCGATTTCGGCAAGTTTTTAGATCCGCTGGCCGACAAAATGCTGACTACGGCGGCCTTCCTCGGCTTTATCTGTATGTTCGCCGGCACGGGTTTCTGTTGGCAGGTCACGGTCATCACCTTTATTGTGCTGTTCCGTGAATTTATGGTGTCTTCTCTGCGCTTGGTCGCCGTCACCGCAGGCGGTAAGGTCATCGCCGCCAATATGTGGGGCAAATGTAAAACCGTCAGTCAAATGGTCGGCATCATTCTCGCCTTGTTTGCGTATGCTTTGATCGATGACTTCGGCGTGACCGGCATTGCAAACGTTTGTAACGTCGTCATCATCGTACTGTTCTGGCTCTCTGCTGCACTTTGTGTGATTTCGGGCTGGATCTATCTGAAAGGCGGCAAGGAATTTTTGGGCGCCGCAAAATAAGTTTGGGGGTTTTCCTTTGTTTAATCGTTTGAAAGAGGATATACAGGCTGTCAAGGACCGTGACCCTGCGGCTCGAAGCAGCTTTGAAATATGGTTGTTGTACCCCGGTGTAAAGGCGGTTCGAATGCACCGGCGGGCACATTTTTACTACAAGCATAAGCTGTTGTTTTTGGCTCGGTTTGTTTCGCAGCGTGCGGCACGAAAAACCGGTATTGAAATTCACCCCGGTGCCACCATCGGCAGAAGATTGGTCATCGACCACGGTACCGGTATCGTCATTGGCGAAACCACCGAAATCGGCGATGACGTGCTGATTTATCAGGGCGTTACCTTGGGCGGTACGGGTAAGGATACCGGCAAGCGTCACCCGACCGTCGGCAATAACGTCATGATCAGCGCCGGCGCAAAGGTGCTGGGCCCGATTTTTATCGGGGATAATTCCCGCGTGGCGGCCGGTGCGGTCGTTTTGAAGGATGTTCCGCCCGATTCCACCGTTGTCGGCATTCCGGCAAAGGTCGTGCGTCAAAACGGCGAAAAGGTCGTTCCGTTGGATCAGATTCACATTCCCGACCCCGTCAGCCAAGAGTTGGAACGACTGGAGAATGCCATTAACGTATTGCAAGATGAACTTTCCGCTTTGAAAGGAGCACAAAAATGAAGATTTTTAATACTTTGACCCGTCAAAAAGATGAACTGGTCCCGATTACGCCGGGCGAGGTGCGTATCTACGCCTGCGGCCCGACCGTTTATAACTACATTCACATCGGCAACGCCCGTCCGCTTTGTGTGTTCGACGTTCTGCGCCGTTATCTCGAATGGCGCGGTTATAAGGTCAATTTCGTGCAGAATTTTACCGATATTGACGATAAGCTTATCCGCAAGGCAAATGAAGAGGGTATCACCGTACCCGAGGTTGCCGAGCGCTATATCAAGGAATTTTGGGTCGACGCCAAGGGTATGAACATCCGTGAGGCTACCGTTCATCCGAGAGCGACCGAAAACATCGACGAAATTCAACGCATTATCGGTGAACTGGTCGAAAAAGGCTTTGCCTACGAAGCCGGCGGCGACGTGTATTTCCGTGCCAAAAAGTTTAACGAATACGGCAAGCTTTCGCATCAGCCGTTGGAGGATCTGGAAGCAGGCGCCCGCATCGAAACGGGTGATGTCAAGGAAGATCCGATGGACTTCTGCCTGTGGAAAGGTGCAAAACCGGGTGAGCCGTTCTGGGCTTCTCCTTGGGGTGACGGCCGTCCGGGTTGGCATATCGAATGCTCGGCAATGGCAGGCCGCTATCTCGGTAAAACCATTGATATCCACTGCGGCGGATTGGATCTTATTTTCCCGCATCACGAAAACGAAATCGCTCAAAGCGAATGCGCCAACGGTTGCGAATTTTCGCATTACTGGATGCACAACGGTTTTATCAACGTCGATAATCACAAAATGTCGAAGTCGCTCAATAACTTCTTCACCGTGCGTGACGTGGCCGAGCGCTACGGCTACGAGCCGATTCGTTATTTGATGATCTCTTCGCAATATCGCAGCCCGATCAACTATTCGGTCGATATCATCGAACAGGGCAAAAACGCATTGGAACGCCTTTACACCTGCCGTGACAACCTTGATTTTGCGCTGAAAAACGCAGCCGACGGCGGTAACGTTCCCGGCTTCCTCGAAGTTCATAAAAAGGCCTTTATCGATGCAATGGAGGACGATTTGAACACCGCTGATGCTTTGGCCGCCGTGTTTACGCTGGTGCGTGATATCAACACCGAAGTCGCCGCCGGTGCCGGCAAGGCTTCTATCGAAGCGATGATCGCCTTGTTTGACGAGCTGACCGGTGTGTTGGGACTTGTTTATAACCGTAAGACCGATTCCCTCGACAGCGAGGTAGAATCGCTCATCGAAAAGCGTAATGCCGCCCGTAAGGCCAAGGATTGGGCCACTGCGGATGCCATTCGCGATCAATTAAAAGAAATGGGTATTGTTTTGGAAGATACCCCCAACGGCGTTAAGTGGAGTCGTGCCGAATGAGGCGTGAGCCCTTAGGAAACGGCTTCTTCGTTGAGGTGTCGGAAAACCATACCTTCGGAACCGATGCCGTACTGCTGGCCAACTTTGCCGCCCCGCGTAAAAAGGATACGCTGGTCGACCTTGGAACGGGGTGCGGCATTATCCCGTTGTTGATGCTGCGTGACGGTGCGCCTAAAAGTGCCGTCGGTGTCGAAATCAGCGACGAGGCCGTCGAACTTGCACAGAGAACGGTCGCCGAACTTGGGATCGAAAACTTTTCGGTGCTTCACGCCGATTTGTGCGACCTTTCGGGAAAATTGCCGTTTGGTTGCCATACGCTGGTCACCTGCAATCCGCCTTATAAGGCAAACGGTGCGGGTCTTCAAAATCCGGTGGCGCGGCAGGCTGTCGCCCGACACGAAATTTCCTGCACTTTGCGGGACGTCGTGTTTACGGCCGCCCGCCTTTTGCAAACGGCCGGTCGCTTTTGCGTGTGCCACCGTCCCGAACGGTTGGGCGAATTGATGACCCTAATGCACGAAGCAAAGCTTGAACCCAAGCGCCTGCGTCTTGTGTGCCAGCGCAAGGGGGAAGAGCCGTGGCTGGTGCTGGTCGAAGGCAAAAAAGGCGCCCATACGGGACTTCGCATTACGCCGACACTGTACGTGGAAGAAAACGGAAAACTATCCCCCGAAATGGTGGATATATACGGAATTTATAAGGAGGGGCATTTGTAATGGCGGGTAAACTGTACGTTGTCGGTACGCCGATCGGTAATCTGGAAGATTTTTCGCCCCGTGCGGTTCGCATTTTGTCCGAGGTGGACTTTATCGCCGCTGAAGATACCCGTGTTACAATGAAACTGCTCAACCACTTTGAAATCAAGGCGGAATTGATTTCTTATTACGAGCATAATAAGAAAGAAAAAGGCCCGCAGATCATTGACCGCTTGCTTGGCGGACAAACCTGCGCTATCGTGACCGATGCCGGTATGCCGGCCGTGTCCGATCCGGGTGAGGATCTGGTGCGCTTGGCACACGAAAACGGCGTTGCGGTCGAATCGGTGCCGGGACCGAGTGCTTTTGTTACGGCACTCAGCATTTCGGGAATGCCGTCGGGTCGGTTTTGCTTCGAAGGTTTTCTGCCGGTTGAAAAGGTCGAACGCCGCAAACGGTTAGACGAACTGAAAACCGAACAGCGCACGGTCATATTCTATGAAGCACCGCATAAATTGCTGACGACCCTCGGCGATCTGCTGACCGCTTTCGGGGATCGGGAAATTGCGCTTGCCAAGGAACTGACAAAACTGCACGAAACCGTGTTGCGGACGACCCTTTCCGGCGCAAAGGATTATTTTTCGGAAAATGCGCCCAAGGGGGAATACGTGCTGATTATAAACGGCGCTTCGCCCGAAACCAAAACTTACACGTTGGAAGAAGCCGTCGCCATCGCACAAAAGCTGATGGACGACGGGGAGTCGACCTCGGCCGCCGCAAAGGAGGCTGCCGCAGTCAGCGGTATCAAAAAAGGCGAAATCTATTCCGCTTTGATGAAACGGTAAAGTTTACAATTTGGTCTTTATTTTTTCACAAAAAGGTGTTACAAT
>JAKSQF010000096.1 GCA_024404235.1 Clostridia bacterium
AACCCGCTCGTAGCAAAACCCCATACCGAAACGCTCCATCGGCTCGGTACCGTCCGTAAACCGTTCAACGTCGCAAAGCAGACGGCTGACGTCAAACGAAATGACCTCGCCCAACTCCGGCGGCGCAAAAAGTCGGGCGGCTGTATCACGCATTTTTTTGTGGTAGGCAAGAAAGCGGTCGGGCGCAATACAAACCGATTGCATCAGCTCTTTCGGAAACTGCGTGCCGTCGTGCGGAACGTGGAAAATCACCTTTTGAAACATAAAAAATCCCTCCCTATTTCCATAAAGAGGGCAAAGAAAAATCCCCATCGTCCGACGGGGATTGAAAGTATACGAAACACCCCATCGCTCAAGCTTTAGCACCTTAACTGTTTGTCAGGTTGCTGTGTAGTCAACGGGCTTGTCCCTCGTACACTCTTTATGGTGTCTTCATTATAAGCCGAAAAGGTGCGTTTGTCAAGGCGGCATTGACATCCCCACCCGCTTGCGGTAAAATGGGAAAAAACAGCAAAGGGGGCAACCTTTATGAAAATCGTTTGCATCGGCGACAGCCTGACCGAGGGCGATTACGGCGTCTTCGGCTCCAACTGGGGCGGCAATATCAAGGCGGAAAATTATCCGTTTTTTCTGTCGCAAATCCTCGGCGTGGAAGTGGTCAACTGCGGAAAATGCGGCTTTCGCTCGTCCGATTATCTGAAATACTATCAAGACGGCAACGCTACGGTCACGGGGGCGGATGCGGTCATCGTGATGCTTGGCACCAACGGCGGAATGGAGCCGGATGCCGACACGCCGGACAACACCGCCTATGAAAAACTGCTTGAGCTGATTAAAAAGGATGCGCCGCAGGCAAAAATCGTGCTTTGCACACCGCCGCACGCCACCGAAAATCCGGAATCGCCCACCTACGGCCACGCACCGCAGGTAAAACAGGCGGTGAAGTACGTCCGAAGCCTTTGCGAAAAGCAGGGTTATCCGCTGATCGACCTTGCCACCTGCCCCGAATTTACGTCCGAAAATGAACCGATTATGCAGCCGAACGACGGCCTGCATTACGGCGAGGTAGGGTATAAAGTAATGGCGCAGTTCATTGCCGACGGCTTGAAACAACTGAAAATCGTATAAAACAAAAATATCCGCTTGAAATTAAACAAGCGGACATTTTAATAATGCTCAACTTATTCAAAAATCTCCCAATAATACTTGCGGCGGCAGGTGGGGAAATCGTCAAGCACCCCGTGCTCGGGATCGTAGAACGTGCCGTGGTAATAAAGCGACCAATGCCAGCATTTCGGCGTTTCAAGGCTTAACAGACAAACGTCGGGCAGGTCGTCCTTTTCGTCGGCTTCGCGCCGCATATTTTCAAAACGGATTTCGTAGTGCATCAGCGCTTTTCGCATATCGGCAAGGGTGGTTTCACGGTCGGTGCCGCAAACGGTACGAATCTCCTCAATCGGGCGTCCGGTCAACATCACCAGCACTGCCTGACCGCATTCCAGCGGCGTCGGTTCGGCAAAATATGAAATTTCTTTTTGTATTGGCATAAAAAACTCTTTTCTTTTTTGTATTTATCTATTATAATATATAATAACATATTATTGCAGTTTGTAAAGAGGGGAAAAAGTATGTATAAAATTTTGAAAAAACAGGAACTGAACCCCACCGTTACGCTGATGGAAATTGAAGCACCGCTGGTTGCCGCCAAGGCCGAGCCGGGACAGTTTATCATCCTGCGTGTCGATGAATCGGGCGAGCGCATTCCGCTGACCGTTGCCGGTTACGACCGTGCTGCAGGTTGGGTGCGCATCATTTTCCAAATCGTCGGTGCTACCACCGCCAAGCTGAACGCCAAAAACGAGGGCGATTATATCGAAGATTTCGTCGGCCCGTTGGGTGTTGCCACCAAAATCGAAGGCCTTAAAAAGGTCTGCATCGTCGGTGGCGGCGTGGGTTGTGCCATTGCCCTGCCCATCGCACAAAAGCTGCACGAAATGGGCGTCGAGGTCACCTCGATCATCGGCTTCCGCAATAAGGATCTGCTGATTTTAGAAGACGAATTCCGCGCCGCATCCGACCGTCTGTTCGTTATGACCGACGACGGCAGTTACGGTACGCAGGGTAACGTTTGTGTTCCTCTTAACGATATGTTTGCCGCAGGCGAAACCTTTGACGAGGTCATCACCATCGGCCCGCTGATCATGATGAAATTCGTTGTGGCCGCTACCAAACCGACCGGTATTCCGTGTACTGTTTCGATGAACCCGATCATGATCGACGGCACGGGTATGTGCGGCGGCTGTCGATTGACGCTTCTGCGTGACGGCAAGCGCGAAACCCGTTTTGCCTGCGTAGACGGCCCCGACTTCAACGGTTACGAAGTCGATTTCGACGAGGCCATGACCCGTGGTGGAATGTACCGCAACTTTGAACGCCACGCTTACGAAGAAACCTGCAATCTGCTGAAAGGGGAATAATTATGCCGAATATGAGCTTGAACAAAAACGCAATGCCGCAGCAGGACCCCGCCGTGCGCGCGCACAATTTCAGCGAGGTTGCGTTGGGCTACGATGAAAAAATCGCTTTGGACGAGGCCGAGCGCTGCTTAAATTGTAAGCACATGCCCTGCGTGGCAGGTTGCCCCGTCAACATCCACATTCCGGAATTTATCGCCAAGGTGCGTGAGGGTGATTTCGAAGCCGCTTACGAGGTCATTCAGCAATCCTCCTCTCTGCCGGCGGTCTGCGGTCGTGTTTGCCCGCAGGAAACCCAGTGCGAAAGCAAGTGCGTCCGCGGTATCAAGGGCGAGCCGGTCGGCATCGGCCGTCTGGAACGCTTCGTGGCCGATTGGCATAACGAACACAGCCAAAAGAACCCCGAAAAAATGCCCTCGAACGGACAGCGTGTCGCCATTGTCGGCTCGGGTCCGTCGGGTCTTACCTGCGCAGGCGATTTAGCCAAAAAGGGGTACGAAGTCACCGTGTTCGAGGCTTTGCACACGGCCGGCGGCGTGCTGGTCTACGGCATTCCGGAATTCCGTCTGCCGAAGAAGATCGTTGCCCGCGAGGTTGAAACCCTAAAGGCCTTGGGTGCAAAAATCGAAACCAACGTGGTCATCGGCAAAACGCTGACCATTGACGAATTGTTTGATATGGGATTCGAAGCCGTGTTCATCGGCTCGGGCGCCGGACTTCCGATGTTTATGGGCATTCCGGGTGAATCGCTCAGCGGTGTTTATTCCGCCAACGAATTCCTCACCCGTTCCAACCTGATGAAGGCCTACGAAAGCGATCCCGTCACCCCCATTATGAAGGGCGGCAAGGTGATCGTTGTCGGCGGCGGCAACGTGGCAATGGATGCGGCCCGCACGGCCCTGCGTTTGGGCGCCGAAAAGGTGTCGATCGTCTATCGCCGTTCGATGGAAGAACTGCCCGCCCGTCGTGAAGAGGTCGAGCACGCTATGGAAGAGGGCGTCGAATTCCTGCTGTTGAATAACCCGACCGAAATTTTGGGTTACAACAATCCCGATGATCGCCGTGACCCGAAAAACGGTTTTGTTACGGGTATGCGCGTGATTAAAATGGAACTGGGCGAGCCGGACGAACGCGGACGCCGCAGACCGATTGAAATTCCGGGCAGCGAATACGAGCTGGAAGCCGATACGGTCATTATCTCCATCGGTACTTCCCCCAACCCGCTGATCAAGTCCACCACCAAGGGGCTTGAGGTCAATCGCCGTGGCGGTATCGTCATTGAAGAAGAATCGGGACTGACCTCGCGTGAAAACGTCTACGCCGGCGGCGACGCCGTTACCGGTGCGGCTACCGTCATTTCGGCCATGGGTGCCGGCAAATTGGCAGCACAGTCAATTGACCGCGAATTAACAAAAAAGCGGACAAATTGATAATATGAGCAAAACCGAAAACGCCGACGCTTTTGTGGCGGTGGCGCATATCGAAACCGACCTGAAAGAAAAGTTCGGCATCCCCCGACAAAGCGGTTTGGCCGGCGCACTTGACGGTACGATCGTCTTTGAACCCGAATACCGCAACCCTGACGCTTTGCGTGGGTTGGAAGGTTTTTCGCACATATGGCTTTTGTGGAAATTTTCCGAAAGCGTGTGCGAAACGTGGCAGCCCACCGTTCGCCCGCCACGACTTGGCGGCAATACTCGGTTGGGCGTGTTCGCCACCCGTTCGCCTTTTCGCCCCAATCCCGTGGGTCTTTCGTGTGTGGAGCTGGTCGGCATTGAAAAAACGAACGACCGTGGCACAGTGTTGCACGTGCGTGGCGCCGATTTAATGCACGGCACCCCCATTTACGACATCAAGCCGTATATTCCGTATGCCGATTGTAAGCCGGAAGCGGTCGGCGGCTTTGCGAATGAACGACCGGAGCGCCTTTTGGTGGATTTTCCGTCCGAACTACTTTCAAAACTGCCGAGCGAAAAACGGCAGGCGGCACTGTCGGTGCTTGAAAACGACCCCCGCCCGTCTTATATTAAGGACGGCGAAAGGGTGTTTGGCCTGACCTTTGCCGATTTCAATATTTCCTTCACCGTGCAAAACGGCACCTTGAGCGTAACTGCGGTGGAGAAACAGTAAAAATACCCCCGAATGACTTTTCAGTCGTTCGGGGATGTTTTTATAAAGAAACCCGCCTGCTTTTACAAGCAAGCGGGTAAATTTTTAATCTCTGCTGAAATCTTCCAATATCAGGCCCTCGTTTTTGTCAAGTGCCCACTGAATGTTCCACTCGCTGGTGAAAATCAGCAGGTTGTTGCCCTTAAAGTCCTGCACCCACTTGGTATCGCTGGTCAGGTTCAGGTTCTTAATATCCAAATCCTTGTTGCGGATCCAACGGATGTACTGATACGAAAGGTTGTTGCGCAGAACGTCAACCTTATATTCATTCTTCAGGCGGTATTCCAGCACTTCAAACTGCAGAACACCGACTACGCCGACGATCACACGCTCCATACCGGAGTTCGGCTCGTGGAAAATCTGAATGGCACCCTCTTGGGCGATCTGTTCCACGCCCTTGACAAACTGCTTTCGCTTAAGCGAGTCGATCTGCTCGATCATCGCAAAATGCTCGGGCGCAAAGGTGGGAATGCCCTCGTACTCGACCTTCATTTTCGGGTCGCATACGGTGTCACCAATTGAGAAAATACCGGGGTCGAATACGCCGATAATATCGCCGGCATAGGCCTCGTTAATGATTTGCCGATCGTCCGCCATGATCTGCTGCGGTTGGGAAAGGCGCAGACTTTTGCCGCCCTGCACGTGGTAGTATTCACGGTCACGCTCAAACTTGCCGGAGCAGATGCGCATAAAGGTCATACGGTCACGGTGGGCCTTGTTCATATTGGCCTGAATCTTGAAAACAAAGGCGGAAAACGGCTCGTCGGTTGCAACCGATGTATCGTCCACCGTGGTACGCGGCAGGGGAGCGGTCGTCATTTTTAAGAAGTTTTCCAAAAACGGCTCAACGCCGAAGTTGGTCAGCGCCGATCCGAAAAATACGGGGGTCAGCTCGCCACGGCGCACCTTTTCTAAATCGAATTCGTAAGAAGCACCGTCCAACAGCTCGATCTGATCGACCAATTCCTCGCTTTGGTACGGGCCCAACAGCTCGTTCAGCTTGTCACGGTCGGTGATGTCGCACTCGATCGCATGCAGTTTTTCCTGCCCGCGGTGCATTTCGTTAAACGCCATAATTTGGCGGCGGTCACGGTCAAAAACGCCCTTAAAGCTGACACCGCAGCCGATCGGCCAGTTGACGGGGTAGGTCCCGATGCCGAATTCCTTTTCCAGTTCATCCAGCAGCTCAAACGGGTCACGTGCTTCACGGTCAAGCTTATTGATAAAGGTAAAAATCGGGATGTGGCGCATTGCCGTTACCTTGAACAGCTTGCGGGTCTGCGGCTCGATACCCTTTGCGGCGTCGATGACCATGACCACGCTGTCGGCCGCCATCAGGGTGCGGTAGGTGTCCTCCGAAAAGTCCTGATGCCCCGGCGTGTCCAAAATGTTGATGCAATAGCCTTCGTATTCAAACTGCATTACCGAGGAGGTAATGGAAATACCACGCTGTTTTTCCAAATCCATCCAGTCGGAAACGGCGTGGCGAGCGGTCGCCTTACCTTTAACCGAGCCGGCGGTTTGAATAGCGCCTCCGTACAAAAGCAGTTTTTCGGTCAGTGTGGTTTTACCGGCGTCGGGGTGCGAGATGATCGCAAACGTGCGGCGGCGGTCGATTTCATTTTTCAAAGCCACAGGTCATTCTCCTTAAAAAAAGGCTGTCGTTATGACAGCCTTTTGTGTTTTGATTAGTTGATTTTTCCGTACAACGGCAGGTCGGCGTCCTTCTTCGGCTCACGGGTCGGGGTGACCTCTACCTTGTTGGAGGGACGGCGATCACGTCCGCCACGACCGCCTCTGCCACCGCGACGGTTGTCACGGCCGTCTCTTCTGGGCGGGCGAATTTCGGCACCCTCGGGTGCTACGATAACACGGCGGTTTGCACCTTCACCGAACGAGGCGGAAACAACACCGTCGATTTCCTGAATGGCGGTGTGGATGATGCGGCGCTCGTACGGGTTCATCGGCTCGAGCGAACGGTTGCGGCCGGTACGCAAAACCTGTTCTGCCACGCGGTTTGCAAGGGAAATAAGGGTTTGCTCACGCTTTTCACGGTAGTTGCCGATGTTCAGCGAAACCTTATAATATCCGCCGTTGTTGTTGGCGGCAAGACCTGCAAGGTACTGCAACGCATCCAGCGTTTCGCCACGGTGACCGATCACGGCACCCAGTCCTTCGCCGTCCAGTACGATGAACGCACCGTTATCCTTTTCGGCGACCTTGGCGGTGATTTCGGTACAGCCAAGCTGCGAAAGAATGTTTACAAGATAGTCGACCGCACGGCGGGCAGAAGAATCTGCCGGCAGGGTAGCGGC
>JAKSQF010000097.1 GCA_024404235.1 Clostridia bacterium
TAACAAAAAGAGTAAAAGAACACCGATTGAACGTCGGTGTTCTTTTTTTGCGCAAAAAAAGCCGCCTTGGTTTTCCAAGACGGCATAAAATTTAATGTATTCAGCCTTCGGTACGATTGGACGGTACCTGCTGTTTCAATGCGGCACGCGTCTTGCGGATCTCGCCCAAATTCGAGGTGATGCTCTCATCGGCACGGCGCATTAAATCGTCAACAAAATCCTGAGCGGCTTTGCGCATTTCACGGCTCTTGTTCTGAGCGCTTGCAATGATTTCAGTTGCCTTTTCCTGCGAAAGCTTAACAATTTCCTGCTGCGAAACTAAAACCTTTGCACGCTCTTCGGCATTTTTGATAATGCCGTCAGCTTCGCGCTTGGCGGCGGTGATGATGTCGGCACGGTCTTCAACAATGCCGCGAGCCTGACGAATTTCGCCCGGAATATTTAAATTGATGTCGTCAATAATGGCGCGCACCTTTTCGGCATCAACTAGGGTCTTTTTGCCCGGAAACTTTAAACCGTCATCCAAAACCTCGTCTAATTGTACTAACAGATCTTCTAAATTCATTGTTTCTTCCTCCGTATATTATTGCGTTATTTTTGGGTTAGGCGATTCAAAATATCCGAGTGAATCGCTGCGGGAACAAAATCCGAGATGTCGCCGTGCAACTGAGCAATCTGTTTAACCATACTTGAACTCAGGTACATATACTGCGGACTGGTGGTTAAAAACAGCGTTTCAACATCGGGATTCAGTTTTTTATTGGTTAATGCCATCTGAAATTCATATTCAAAATCAGACATGGCACGTAAACCCTTAATAATGACACGTGCACCGTGCATTTTGGCGTATTCGGCAAGCAGACCGTCATAACACTCAACGGTCACGTTGTCGATACCGGCAAGCGACTTGCAAATCATCTGCCGACGTTCCTCCGGATTGAAGGAACATGTTTTGGCCATGTTGGTCATAACGACCACAATGACCTTATCGAACATTGCCGATGCTCTGCGTATAATATCTAAATGGCCCAAGGTGATCGGGTCAAAGCTGCCGGGATAAATGGCAATGCTTTTATTCATTGGTTGCACCACACTTTTTGTAGAAATCGACCGAAACGCTGCCGTAATGGTAAGTGCGCACTATTTCAAAATTGTCAACCGTTTGCGGCAGGACAACTTTAGTCGGATGCTCACAGCAAATCGTTCCGTAGTCACTCATCAAAGGAGCCACGGCGGCAACAGCCTTCTCAAAAATATCTGCGCCGAACGGGGGATCCAAAAATGAAATATCGAATAAATCCCTGCAATTGGCAGTAAAAGAAGCAAAGTCGGACTTGACCAAACGTGCTTTTTCAAGCAATTTGGCACGCGTCAGATTTCTGCGGACAACACTTAATGCATCGTTAGAGAGGTCAACGAAAACAGCGTTTTCGGCACTACGGCTTAAAGCTTCAATGCCCAGCTGACCGGAGCCGGCAAACAGATCCAAAATGCGGCGGCCTTCAATATCAAACTGCAGGGCGCTGAAAATACCTTCCTTAACACGGTCGGGTGTCGGTCGAACAAGATCTGTTCCGGACACGGTTTCCAAGCGAATGCCACGGGCACTTCCGGTGATAACACGCATAAATAATCACCAAATTTCAAAATTGGGGAAACCCCTTGGATATACTATTATCCCACAAAGTCAATGGGTTTGTCAATAGTAAATTTGGATGAAATGTCAAAATTGACGGGTATTCATTATTTTGCGGAACCGAGCGAAGTTTCTTTTTGAATAACGTCGTGCGCGCCGCCTTCGATAATACTGGTGGAGGATACAAGGGTCAATTTCGCTTTCTGTCGAAGCTCGGGCAAATTCAAAGCACCGCAGTTGCACATGGTGGAACGGACTTTGGAAAGGGAAAGCGCAACGTTATCCTTTAATGTACCGGCATAGGGAACGTAGGAGTCAACGCCTTCTTCAAATGAGAGCTTTTTGTCGCCGCCAAGGTCATAACGCTGCCAGTTGCGTGCGCGGTTTGAGCCTTCGCCCCAGTATTCTTTATAATAGGTACCGCCGATGCTGACCCTGTTTGTCGGACTTTCGTCAAAGCGGGCGAAATAACGGCCCAGCATCATAAAGTCTGCGCCCATTGCGAGAGCTAAGGGCATGTGGTGATCGTGAACAATTCCGCCGTCGGAACAAACGGGAACGTATACGCCGGTTTCTTCAAAATATTCATCACGAGCCTTGCAGACTTCGATTAAAGCAGTAGCCTGTCCACGACCGATACCTTTAGTTTCGCGGGTGATACAAATGGAACCGCCGCCAATACCGACTTTAACAAAATCGGCTCCGGCGTCTGCCAAGAAGCGGAAGCCCTCGGCATCTACAACGTTACCGGCACCGACCTTTACGGTGTCGCCATAGTGCTCACGAATCCAACCGATGGTCTGTTCCTGCCAAGCAGAAAAGCCTTCGGATGAGTCAATACAAAGAACGTCTGCACCGGCGTTCAGCAAAAGCGGAACACGGGTCGCATAGTCGCGGGTGTTGATACCTGCACCGACAATATAACGCTTGTGTTCATCCAACAGCTCTAACGGATTTTCTTTATGGGCATCGTAGTCCTTGCGGAATACAAAATATTTCAAATGACCGGTCGCATCAACAATCGGCAGGGAATTGAGCTTGTGATCCCAAATGATATCGTTTGCCACTTTTAGGGTAGTGTCTTCGGGAGCGACGACCAGCTTATCCAGAGGGGTCATAAAAGACGTGACAGGCGTATCGGTCGACATACGGCTGACACGGTAATCACGGCTGGTAACAATGCCGAGCAGAATGCCGCTTTCGGTACCGTCATCGGTAACGGCAACGGTGGAATGGCCACATTTTTCTTTTAGCGCAAGGATATCTGCCAAAGTGCTGTCGGGCGTCACGTTGGAGTCACTGACAACAAATCCTGCTTTGTAGGATTTGGCTTTTGCGACCATAGCGGCTTCGTCCTCTGCACTTTGAGAACCGTAGATAAAGGAAACGCCGCCCTCACGCGCAAGAGCTACGGCTAAGCGGTCGCCCGAAACGGATTGCATTATAGCGGAAACCATCGGAATACTTAAGGTGATTGCGGATTCTTCGCCCTTCTTGAATTTGACCAGCGGAGTTTTCAAACTGACGTTTGCCGGAATACACTCAGCCGAGGAATAACCGGGGACCAAAAGATATTCGTTAAAGGTGTGTGAAACTTCGTCAAAGTAGAAAGCCATAATGCTAACCTCCGTAAAAATATATTTTAATAATTATATTACATCACATTTTATAAAGTCAAGCAAAAGTGCGAAAAAAACATTTTTTCAGTAAATTTATCATAACTGCTGATGTAAAATTCGATTTTAATGTTCAATTCGTACCATGGCAAAAAAAGTTCAAAAATAATCATAAAAATGCTTGAAAAACAATTCGCTTTGTGATATAATAATTCGGCTGTCCGAATGGGTAGCAATAAATTACACACATTCCGTTTGAAAACGGGCAGGTGTCGGCGTGTGCCGATCCCCGATGATCGACGGGATGGAGGGAAAACCTCAGGAGGAAAAAATTATGTCAGTAGTAACTATGAAACAGTTGCTGGAAGCCGGTGTCCATTTCGGACATCAGACCCGTCGTTGGAACCCGAAGATGTCCCAGTACATCTTCACCGAACGTAACGGCATCTACATTATCGACCTGCAGAAGACGGTCAAGAAGTTGAACGATGCTTATATGTTCGCTCGTGATCTTTCTGCCGAAGGTAAGGACATTCTGTTTGTCGGTACCAAGAAGCAGGCTCAGGATTCCATCAAGGAAGAAGCTGAGCGTTGCGGTATGCCGTACGTCAGCGCACGTTGGCTGGGCGGTATGTTGACCAACTTCACCACCATCCGCACCCGTATCAACCGGTTGAATCAGTTGCGCACCATGCGTGACGATGGTACTTTCGATCTTTTGCCGAAGAAGGAAGTTATCAATCTGAATCTTGAAATCGAAAAGCTTGAAAAATTCATGGGCGGTATTCAGGATATGCACCGCATTCCGGGCGCTCTGTTCATCGTTGACCCCCGCAAGGAACGCATCGCCGTTGCCGAAGCCAAGAAGCTTGGTATTCCGATCATCGCTATTGTTGATACTAACTGCGATCCGGATGAAATCGACGTCGTAATTCCGGGTAACGATGACGCTATCCGTGCCGTTAAATTGTTGGCTGAAACCATTGCTTCCGCTGTTATCGAAGGCCGTCAGGGCACCGATGCCGCAACCGAAGAAGTTGCTGAGGAAGCTGAAGCAACCGCAGAAGAAGCGGCTGAATAATTCACTGGGAGGATATTTATTATGGCTTTTACTGCAAAAGACGTACAGACTTTACGTGAAAAGACCGGCTGCGGTATGATGGACTGCAAAAAGGCTCTTGTCGAATGTGACGGCAATATGGACGCTGCCGCTGATTACCTGAGAGAAAAAGGCTTGGCTTCTCAGGCAAAGAAGGCCAGCCGTGTTGCTGCTGAAGGTACTGTTGCCGCTTATTGCGAAAACGGTGTTGCCGCTATCGTTGAAATCAACGCTGAAACCCACTTCGTTGCCGGTGGCGATGAATTCAAGGCTTTGGCAAACGATGTTGCCGCTATCGCCGCAAAACAGAATCCGGCTGATTTGGAAGCATTGCTGAAGTGCTCTGAAAACGGTCAGACCGTTGAAGAAATGGTTCAGGAACTTTTCTTGAAGGTTCGTGAAAATATGAGTGTCCGCCGTTTTGCCCGCTACGAAGGCAAGGTTGTAACCTACATCCATGCCGGTGGTAAGATCGGCGTTATGGTCAACTTTGATACCGATTTGGCTGCCGATAACGCCGATTTGGTTACTATGGGTAAAAACGTTGCCATGCAGATCGCTGCTATGAATCCGTCTTACTTGGACGAAGCTTCTGTTCCGGCTGAAGTTTTGGTTAAGGAAAAGGAAATCCTTGTCGCTCAGATGAAGGAAGATCCGAAAATGGCAAACAAGCCGGATATGGTTCTTCAGAAGATCGTCGAAGGCAAAATGGGCAAGTATTTCAAGGAAAACTGCTTGGTCGAACAGGCCTTCGTTATGGACGGCGATCTGTCGGTCGGCAAGTATGTTGAAAAGACTGCTAAGGAACTCGGCGCAGATATCAAGATTACTTCTTTCGTTCGCTTTGAAAAGGGCGAAGGCATTGAGAAGCGCGTTGATAATTTCGCTGCTGAAATCGCCAGCATGGTAAAATAATTTACTGCATATTAAAACAGCCGACAGGTTGAAACCTGTCGGCTGTTTCTATAACGGATAGAAAATACCCGCCGAAGAGTTTTGTGGCTCCTTGGCGGGTATTTTTACTTTAAGATGTTCAGATAATTTGCGGCGCGGGTTTTGGCGGCGGGCAAATCCATATCGGAATAGTTGCCGCATTCCACAGGTGTAGCACCGGGGATTTCGCCTTCGTAATCAGCGATGAACTGAAACATTTCGCTCATAATTGATTTGATTTCCTCGACCGGAATGCTGCCGGACATTATCAGGTAAAAGCCGGTGCGACAACCCATTGGCCCCCAATAGATGACTTGGTTTTTAATTGAGTCATTATTACGAAGCCACGTTGCGCCCAGATGCTCGATCGTGTGTATTTCAGCCGTCGACATAACAGTCTCAAAATTCGGCCGTGTGATGCGGATGTCATAGGTCGTGATCAGAATCGAAGAATTGCCCAAATCGCCGCACATCGCATTTTCGGCGCCGCTTTGCGCATCTGCTTGGACGGCACGGTCGACGCGGCTGACGTAGACTCCCGGAAGCAGGGTCATGTGATCAATTGTAAAGCTTTTGATTTTTTCCATATCGTTCTCCTGTGTATTTGTTATGAATATCATAGCATATTGCATTTTCAAAAGCAAGTGATAATCGGCAAAATCTAGATATTGAGGCGGTACATAAAAGTGGAAAGTTAGTTTTTATAATAATCATATATAGTGATATATCCATCTTTTTTTCCGATGATTGTTCCTGTAGCATAAAGGTTGATTTAGTCGTACTTATCTAGCAATTCTGCTGCGGTGATAATGACTTCGGGTTCACCCTTAAAGCAATCTACATCTAGACGGTTTTCAGGAACATCTTTTATAACATATTTTCGGTTTTTGGTATCGTAAATGTTGACTGTAATATCAGGTGCAGTTCCGCATTCGCCAATTAAAGCACATTGTTCTTCGTTCAGGTAAGAGAACACAAAGTATCGGCTGTCCTCTCCGCAGTCGTCGATATTGTTAATTGCAGTATCAGGTATTTCATTGCCTTGTCTATCAATCAATGAGAAGTCACCAACAGCGACCCCGTATTCGTTGAAAAACATCGCTTCACCGAAACGATATGGTATAACCAGTTCGCCTTTTGTATTGATGCAACCCCAGTGATCTTCCTCCTCACTAACAGAGCATAAACCATTGCAAAATCTTCCTACCTGATAATATATCTCGTCGGTGAGTTTCTTGCCATTTATGTACTTGATGCCAAATTTTCCGTATTCGCCGTCGACATCGTAAGTGACTTCATGTGTGGTGTACACATAGAATCCCTCACCGATTTCCGAAAAGAAATCAGGGTCATCTATTTCAATGGGTCTAACTTTGTCTTGGAGGGGTGGGCGCGAATAATCAATAACGTTTCCGCCGCAGTCGATGAAAGTATGCGTTTTCTCCTTGAAACAGGATAGTCTATAAACTTCGCCTTCCTTTTCTACCTGTAATAAGCCACGGTCTTCTAATGTAAATAAGTTTTTCATTATTTGCTCACCTCTTAATTGCATTATAACATACGCAATGTCCTGTGGAAAGGACTTTGCGCAAAAAACCGCCCGAATATATCGGGCGGCTTTCCGCATAAGCGATTGAATTATTACATTTCAGCGATTGCAGCCTG
>JAKSQF010000098.1 GCA_024404235.1 Clostridia bacterium
CGCCCGCATGCCGGCAACACTTTGCGGAAGCGGTAACGCCCCGAGAACGGGCAATATCTTCCCGATAACGGGCAGATCCATATTGGCGGCGCTGACGACCGTATAGATGCGCTTCGGGAAACAGCACCTTGCCGGATTGAACACGTCCCCCACGGGTTGTGTATGATTTCCGTACAGAAAGAAGCCACCCTTTTGACGGCGCAGTTTTTTTGCCCCGACAATGTGAACGTGCTGAAAAAACCGGCAGTAGGTGTTTGCAAATAAAACCGCCGCGGAATAAATCAGTGCGGAAAGCAATCTTGACCGCAGGTCTTTACGAATCCAGCAATAATCGTTGGGCAGTTTGTGCTCTTTGCCGTCGTCGAAAAAATCATAATCAAAATCCGTGTAGTATCTGACTTCCCGCTTATTCATTCGGTTCCCATCCTGCAATATCTTCTGTCGCAAAATCATAGACCAAGGGTTTATGATAGGCCTGCTCGTAAGCGGCCTTCTTCAGTTCATAATCCTTTCGGCACATTTCTTCACTGTTTTCCTTGACCGTTTTTTGCACATCGGGTTCGATCACGCCCAAAACGTGCAGACGGTAGCTGACCTTATGAAATTCCGGCATTTCCATTTCGGGCAGCTGCAGAATTTCAACAAAGCAGGAAACGATCGGTCGATTGAGCTTTGCCGCAAAGTAATACGCTCCCCGCTTGAGTGGGCGCGGTTTACGGTAGTTAAACCACATTTCCTGCTCGGGGTAAATCAGTACCGTGTGATTTTTGTTCAAGAACTCCCGCAGGACTTCAATCAAATCACCGGTCAGATAGCGCATATTCTTTGAAAGCGGAACGGTATCGGTATAATTCATTAAAAAACCGATAATTCCCGTCATTGCAAAGTTCGTGACCTGACTAACGATGTGCAGACGCCCTGCACCCTGCTTTTTCACATAGTGGCGAATAATGGTGTTTTCAATGGGAGAAAAATGGTTGCTGGTGATAACAACCCCTTGCGAAAAAATCTTTTGATCCACTTCGCCGACGATTTCGGTATTGCGGTTGATGATCCTTGTACCGATGCCGGCAATACGGCGGGCAAAAAAGGATTTCAGCCGAAAAATCGGTTTTTTGCGGCAGGCCAAAAAGCGGTCGGTAATTTCCTTTTCCTGCGCCGCATCAAGCACGGGGTCACCCAATTCGACCTTGCGGTAATAATCCTCGTCACGAAGCGCCTGACGGATGTTTTCAATGACCGCCGGACGGTTTTCACCCAAAATCATAAACGGACCTTCCTTCCCTGCTCGTAAACGCTTTTCAGGGTAACTTGCCCCTTGGTTATGTTTTCGGCACGCTGCATAAACAACGCCAAACAATCGTCGTCGGCCTGCCGTTGCTCCTCGTCACAGTTTTTCCGCTTCGGCCGCATAGCCGCTTTGACGGCTGTATTCCCAGAACAGTTCCCCGTACTGAATGTCATCGTAATGCCACGGCTTGGAAAACAGATTATAATGGATCAGCTTGGCATCGGTCACCGGCGCCTGCTTCGGATTCGGCATCGTGTTCCAACAAGCGTCCAAAAAGCGGACGTTACCGTAGCAAATGGCGTTGAGATAATCCTGATCGGGCGCGATGCTGTCAAAATGATAGGCGTTAAGCAAATCTAAAAAATGGCGGTGGAGTTCCTTTTCGCGCAACAGCTTCAAGTTCATTAAAAGCACGCCGGAATTAAAATACTCGCTTGCAGGCACGCCGACCGCTTTTTCCATATATTCGGTCAACAGCGGCACGTCCTCGACCGATTTATCGACGCAAGCACCGAGATACCGTTCCCCGAGGTCGAGGTCAAAAAGCTCGGCCAAATCGCCCGTAACAATGACGTCGCCGTCGATATAGATTCCCTTATCGTACTGTGGAAACATCATTGGAATAAACAGTCTGAAATAGATCGTCAACGTGTAATTATCACAGCGGAGTCGATTGGAAATGGTATTTTTAATATCGGAAAGGCTTTCGGTCATCTCGAAAAACTCGACCGAAAAATTATCCGTACCAAGCGCCGACAAGCGCTGTTTGTTTTCCTCGCTTAAGCCCTTATGTATGATAAACGCCCGATATTTCCGCTTACTTGAGCAGTTTTGCACAGCCGAGCAGAGCGCCGCCGCCAAAAATTTCGCGTAATTATCATTGATGGAAAAGAAAATAGGAATTTCCCCTTGAATACTCATAAATTTCCCTTCTTATACCCCTGACTGATTTCTTGATATTCTTCAAGAAGCGCATCGTATTCGTGAAGATTTAAAATTCGGTGCATATCCGTAACGTTCCACGGCTTTACGCTGACGGTATGAAACAACGGAAAGAAACGGAACGCCGTTGTAAAATGTTGAAAGACGGTATCCGAACGAAGCCGATGCTGTTCGTTATATTTGGCTTTGCAGATTTTTTTATCGGCACACAAGCGGTTGAGTGCCGATTGATCCGGCAAAAACATTTCTTCATCCCGACAAAGAGTACGGCATTTTTCAAACAGTGCCGTTTCGCGGATGCGTTTCATATTCAACAGCAACACACCCGAATTGAGATAATCGCGCTTGAAGATGTTTTTCTTAAAAAACCAACTGCCATAGTAATCCAGTACACCGGCAACCGATGTTTTTTCCATATCCTGATCATAAAAAGCGGACGGATCCTTGCGGCAAATCACATCGTTGTCAAGATACAATATCCGATCCGGCAGACCCTCTGCAAGATCTGCATACAGCCGCAGCATACAGCCGGGCGTAAAACGGGTGTCCATATTGGCCGTCGGCGGGTTGGCCGAAAACAAATCGGAACCATCAATGAGGGTAACCGTGCTTTGCGGGTTATAGCGTTGCAGTTGGGCTTGCAAAAATTCGGCAAAGCGGGGGTCTACCGCCTTTCGGCTGGTGCTTCTGTGTGTGATGTTTGCCGTCAAAATAAAGAAACGAATCGGCCGTTTTACCGTTTGGCAAAGCGAAAGCGATGAAATAATCACGCCGTCTTCAATGTTACCGTCACCGCAATACAGGACGTTCATCTGCGATTCGTTCAACATCTTTCAAACCCGACCAAAAGGCCGCCCTTTTCCGCGTAAAAACTACAAAGTCCGCGGCACTTGTATACTTCGATTTTCACCTGTTCCAGCTCAGCCTGAAGCATACTTTTCAGCTTGGCGGCAACGCTTTCGTTCAGGCAATGGGCAATAAGCACCTTGCCGTTTTTCCAACCAAGTTCCTTCATACGCTGAACGACGGTGATCAATGCCTTTTCGGCGCCGCGACATTTATCCAACATCTGCAGTTCGCCCTCGTCACTGGCGCGTCCCAAAGCACGAATGCCCAGCAAACCGGCGGCGCGTGCAACGACGGCGTTGACTCTGCCGTTGTTGGCAAGATTTTTCATAGATTCCAGCAAAAACAACAAACCGGTCTTCTTTTTATACTCGCCGATCTCATTGCAGATCTCTTCAAAGGTCTTTCCGGCGTTAATCTGCTCGCAGATCTGTTCGACGATCAGTTTAAGCTCCGGTCCGGTGGTCAAAGAATTGAAAACGAACACCTTTCGGTCGGGGTACATGGATTCGTACATTTCCTTTGCGATCACGGCGGCGTTATAACTGCCGGAAAGCTTCGACGTCATCGCCATGCAGAAGATATACTGATGATCGCCGAAGGCCTTGAGCCAATCCTCCGGATTCGGACACGAGGTTGAAGATTTACCCTTATAAGAATCAAAAAACGTGACCATATCCTCCACGGAAAGTTCCGCATTATCGACAAATTCCTTTTCGGCGGTAATGATCCGCAAAGGCGCCGACGAATAGGAACAGTCTTCAAGAGACAGAATATCGGCCGAAGAATCGGTGACGATTTTAAAATCATTCATAACAAAAGCCTCCGAAATTTTATTGCTTGATAATATTATAGTTTGTCCCTTCGGTAGAAGCAATACACTGTGCGTTACGGCGGGTATAAAGTATATTTCCCACCGGTAGAGTCGTTCTACTGCCACTCTACTATTAAGAGAATCGCCTGTTTTAAGGGCTTTTTAAAAGGAAAAACCGCATCCTTTCGGATGCGGTTTAGAGAGGCGAACAGTCAATCTTGCTTCGGTCTTTTTTTCATAAAGAACCACAGCAGATTGATAATTTGACCCGGTATACCGAGCAGATAAATCAGCCCGACGTTTATACCGAACGGCAACAGTGAAAGATGTACCGACAGAAGTGAAGACCACATCAAAAGTGTGATGATCAGATAATTATACCTTGGATTAAACCAAAGTGAATTCATTACCAACCACACAATGGCCGAAGCCGGAATGGCATAAATGTAGCACAACCACTGATGCTTTGCCGACGGAAACAGCAGTGTGATCAACACAAAGAAAAACACTGCAACAAACCAAACCAGCAAAATTGAAAGTGCGGTTATTACGCTTCGGCGATACCGATAATTATTGTGGGATTTCTTCGTCGGAGCCGCCACATCGTGCTCAGCCCGAACCAGATACTCAAACGGTACCTCGAACAGCTCGGCAATTCTGACAAGCACGGCAATATCCGGCGTGGATTCGGCATGCTCCCATTTGGAAACAGCCTTATCCGAATAATTCAGTTTTTCGGCAAGCTCCAGCTGGGTCATGCCCTTAGCCTGACGAAGCTCGACAATATTTTTAGCAACTATGCTTTTAATATCTTCCATTCGTTTTTCATTCCCGATATATTATAAATTCATCTATAATATATTTTACCGCTTTTTACGAATTTGTCAAGACGGTCGGTTATTTTTCAACAAAGTAAACGCCGAATATACCGGGACCGATGTGCGTACCGATCGTCGGGCCGACCTGCTTGCGTTCGCCAACGTTGAAACCCTTGACCTTTAATTCCGCCCCCAGCTTTTCACAGTTTGCTTCACCGTAAGTGTATAACAGATTGACGGGGAAATCGGTATTGACTTCGGTTTTCTGCATTTTGTCCACAATGGTCTGTACTGCTCTTCCGAAGCCGAGTGCCTTTCCGGCGGCGTCGATTTCGCCCTCAGTCGTAACCGTGATGATCGGCTTGATATTCGCCAATGATCCGACCAATGCGGCAGCTTTACCGATGCGTCCGCCCTTTTTCAAATATTCCAGCGTATCCAAGCCGGCATAAATGCGAACGTGCGGTTTCAGTTCTTCGCACTTTTCGACGATCTGTTTTGCGGGCAGACCTTCGGCAATCAGCTTGCCGGCGTATTCGGCCATCAGCTCGATCGCATGGGTCGCACTGCGGGAATCAATGACGTAAATGCCGTCGTAATCCACGATTTCCTTGGCGATCAGCGCACCCTGATAGGTGCCGCTGAGTCCCGACGAAAGCGAGAAATAAATCAGTTCGTCACCGGCGTCACGCACCTGCTCAAAAACCTTTACAAACTCATCCGGAGAAGGCTGTGCCGTATGCGGGAATTCCTCGTTAGAAGTGAGAAGCTGATAAAAAGCATCCGCCTCAAGGTCGATACCGTCCCGATACGTCTTTCCGCCGATATCGACGGTGATGGGGACAAAATAGTCATACAGTGATTCATTTCTGCAATCAGCAGAAGAGTCGATCATAATTTTAATCATGGAAAATCCCTCCTATAGGGTTTCGATGCATTGAATCAACTGTTCAAACCCACCGTGCGGGAAAGCCGAAATATCGGCTTCATTTTTATTGATGATGCAATCGGTCAGCAGAAAAACATTGATTCCGAGTTCTTTTGCGACCATATCCTCCCCGACGTCGTTGCCGACCATCAGGCATTCTTCCGGCGTGACCTGAAGGCGGTTCAGAATTTCCCCGTAATAATTCAAATTAGGTTTGCAGTAATTGATGTTTTCGTAGGTCGTATAAAGTTCAAAGTCCGAAGCGTCAAGACCCGCCCAGCGAATACGGCTTTCGGTAGCGATTGCCGGAAAAATGGGATTGGTGGCAAGTACTGCACGCATCCCCTTTTCTTTTACAAGGCGTACAACCTTGGCGGCATCGGGCGTGTAACCGCAGACCGACTGAACGCCCGAAAATTCGTTGGCATAGTAAGAAGCAAAAATCGGCTCGTCCTGCAATGCCTTTTCGCCGTAGATTTCGCAGAACTTTTTCCAAAAGACATGTTCGTTTGTCTGCGAGCCGTCGTTTTGCACCATAGCCTTTGTACCCGTCCAAATAGCAGCGACCAACTGATCGGGGTCGGAATACCCGTGCGGGATCAGTTTTTTTGCCAGCAGTTTAAAATACGCATTGACAAATTTGTCTTGATCCATGGGCAAAAGCGTACCGTCAAGATCAAACAAAACCGTGGTAATTTTCATAAACTTTCCTCACTCTTTATCGGGCGCTACCGAGCGGTGCATCGTACCGCTTTCAACCAAATTACGCAGATTGGCGCAAATCAGCTCCAAAGCATCATAAAAATGCTCAAGTTCCTCCATAGTCATACCTTTACTGCCCGAAGACACTGCCGTATTCACGTCGACCTGAATTTCTTTGGCAATTTTAAGGCCGAGATCGGTCAACAGCAGCCGTGCGCGATAATGACTGCCGCTGGCAATACTTTTAACGATCAATCCCTTTTGCATAAAAGATGCCACTGCGCGGGAAACGTCGGACTTGTCACGCGCACAGAATTCGGCCAGCTCTACTGCCGTAGCGCCCTCCGAGCGGCGAAAAAGCTCCATCAAATAAACGGCGTGAGGGCCCTTCAAGCCATAACGTTCCATCACCTCATCGGCAATCTTATGCCAATAATGGGAAATCTGTAAAACGGAACCCGATAATCTTTCAAAACGGTCAATCATAATATTACCTCCACTTGTTTTGTTTTGTTTCATTATACAATTTAAGATTCCTGATTAATGCTTAACTCAGGAT
>JAKSQF010000099.1 GCA_024404235.1 Clostridia bacterium
GAGAAAGAGGGTACGGTCGCAGCACTGCGCAAAGCGGGGAACAATTCTACCGCAACCTTTGACAATGCGACGGCGCCCACTTGCCGTGAAAAATCGAACTACAATTTAAAAAATAAGAGTTTGTACCTCGGCAGTGTCGCCTCCGGCATTTATCCGCAGAATATGGTCGACTGGAACCTGTGGCTGAGCGATGCCGTAACCGATTCCTTCCTCTACTACTGCAAAATTGCCAAGGAAGAAAGCGATAATAATCTGATAGTCGGCGGTTACAACGGTTACATTTGGACCTTCAACAGCTACGACGCCCACGGTAAGGCACATACCTCGCTCGACCGTGTGCTGGATTCCGAATATGTTGACTGGATCGCTTCGCCGGAAAACTACGGCGAACGAATGCTCGGTGAATCCAATACCTATATGACCATGACCGGCTCGGTACTGTCGCACGGAAAGATCTACATTTCCGAACAGGATAACCGTACCTGCCTGTCTACGACCTATAAGTCCTCGTGGGATGCCGAATGGTCTTTCGCAACGGGGGTAGAGCATACCCTGCTCAATACCGTTCTTGCCGAAAAGCGTGATTTCGCGCACGCCTTGATCGACGGCAGTGGCGAATGGCTGTATGATATGTACGGCGGCTGGCTGGATGACGATCAGATGTACGATTTCATCAGCGATTCCAAGGCGGAATTCGATTTCAGCCTGAACGTCGAGCGTGATAACCTCAACGACGTGGCCGTTATCGTCGGTGACGAAAGCTATGCCTATATGGCAGAAGGCGTCGAAGAAAATATGCAGTATACCATTAACTATGCTCTGCTGCAGGTACAGCGTAAGCATCTTGCGGCTATGGGAACGGGATACGATACCTACGTAATGTCCTCCTTCCTCAATAACAAGGTGCCCGAGCATAAGCTGTATATCATTCTGTCGCCGACGCAAATTGATGCCAAGATGAATAATGCGCTGAACAAGTACCTGAAGGTCAACGACCATTGCGTGGTTTGGGTTTATCTGCCCGGTCTGTCCGACGGCAGCCGCTATAATCTCGACAATATCAAGCAGGTCACCGGCTTTGCGGTCGGTGCTGTCGAAAAGGCGGCTTCGTTGCAGGTAAAGGTCACGGATGATTCTCATCCGCTGACGCAGGGTCTTAAGGGCTTGACCTACGGCGATAAAACGCCGAACGGCATTTCTCCCGCGCCCTATATTGCCGATACGACCGATGTTACGGTACTTGGTACCAACGTCGAAAGCGGCAAGGCGGGACTTGGCGTAAAGGATATGGGCGGCTGGACGAGTGTCTACTCAACGGCACCCTGCCTTACGGTCGATATGTTGCGTAACCTTTTGAAAATGGCCGGTTGCCATATCTATTCACAAAATAACGATGATATTATTTACAGTAATAATCATTACCTTGCCCTGCACAGCAGTGAAGGCGGCAAGAAAACCGTTACCCTGCCGGAAAGCCACTCGGTCTATGATGTTTACGAAGAAAAATTCGTTTCAATGGATGCGTCCGAGTTCAGCTTTAACATGGAAGAAAACGATACCCACGTCTTCCGCCTGCTGACACCCAATACTTATGCCATCACTTCACGTGTCAAGGGCGGCCATGGTACGATTTCAACCGTCGGCTTGACCGAAATTGCTCCCGGCAAGAGTTTCTCGCTTATGATTAAGCCGGATAAAGGATACGAAATTGCATCGGTGCTTGTCAACGGCGAAAAGATGTCGGTCAAAAACGGTCTGCTGACCTTAAAGGATATTCGTGAAAACTACGTTATCACGGTCAATTTTTCGAAAATCGCAAAGTCGATTGCCGATATCTTTGACGACGATAACGAAAACGGCGATAATGGAAACGGAAATGGTCAGCCGTACGATGACGGTGATAACGGTGGGGAAGAGCAACCCGAAAATAACGAGCCAGGGCGCACTTCTCATCAGGAAAAAATCAAGCGTGTTGAAAAGAGTAAGGTTCCCGTGATCGGTGCTGTCGATATTCCACTGTGGGTCTTTATCGCGGTGATCGTTTTTGTCGGCGGCTCCGCCGTGTTCTGGTGGTTCCTGCTTGGTAAACGGCGCAAGGACGACGATGAAGAAGAACAGGGCTGAAAGGTGGCAAAAAGATGAAAATTTCGATTAAGAAGACACTTGCTGTCGTGCTTTCGGTTGCCACTGTGCTTTCGCTTTCGGGTTGCCGCATCGTGTATAAGGTTTCGGAAAAAGAAGTTGAAAAGGTGCATTATGACGTGATCACGGTAGAGGATGAAGTTTCGGCTGAAACACCGTCCTCTGCCGAAAGCACCACCACTTCCAATTCTCAAAATAAACCGAACGGGAACAAGGGCGGCAATACGTCCTCTGCCGTGTCGGCAAAACCTGAAAAGGAAAAGAAATTAAGCGGATCGCTGAAGATTCAGGTATTTATCAACGAATCGCAGAATCCGAGCGATGCATGGACCGAAGTCGCCGATGCTTTCGAGGAGGCAACTGGCGTCAACGTCACGTTGATCATGGGTTCGCAGGTCAATACGCAGTATTCGGCCCGTTGGTTGGCAGGTGAAGCACCGGCTGATATTCTGTTGATTGCCGGTAACGGTTTGCCGGATGAACAGATGGCAAAAAGCGGTACCTTTTACGATTTGTCCGACGTGATCAAAAACGGAAAGGTTTACGGTACTTCTAAAAAGATTTCCGACGTGCTCAATATGAAGGTTATCGAAACGGAAAACGGAAAAATCTTCCGTGCGCCGTTGATGACCTCGGTTCAGGGACTTTGGTACAATAAAAATACCATTAAAACCGCACCGCGCAACTATGAGGAATTTAAGGCAATATCGAAAAAGCAAAAAAGCGGCCTTACCTATCCGGGTCAGTATGCCGATTACAGTACGTGGGGTCTGTTTATGCCCGCGGTGGCGGCCTACGGTCAGGATTTCTTCAATCAGGTGGCTTCCGGCAATCCGGATGCATTTAAGGATAAGCGGTTTATGGCCGTACTCAATAAGTACGAGGATTACTGCAAATCAAAATTGGTTTTGGTCGGTTCTTCGTCGGCGGACCACATTACTTCGCAGCTTAACTGGTTGAATGGTAAATGCGGATTCATCACCAACGGTCTTTGGCTGGAATCGGAAATGCACGATTATATCCCGAGTAATTTCCATATGGCATTTATGGCCTCGCCGCTGATTGAAAACAACCAAAAACCGACGGTCATTATGAACTCGGTCAATTTGGCCGTTGCCAAAAAAGCCAAGAATTTGGAAAATGCATTGGCCTTTATCCGCTTCATTTATAAAGAAAATATGCAGCTTGCTTATATGAGCCGTTACAGCTACGCCAGTGCGTTGAAATCGGTCAATTATCAGCACGCCGCTATGTCGACCGTTGCCCGCGAAACGCTCGATTACATTTACAGCGGCAAGGTCAGCATCGTCAACAAGGGCGTTCGTTGGAATAATTTGATCGATAATGAATTCAAAAACGTCATTAACGATATGACCAACGGCAAAATGACCGCAAAGCAGGCCTCCACGGCGCTTTATAATGCGGCGAAAAAATCGTCTTAAAAGGGGGAACGTTGATCTATGAAAAAGAAACGAAATTCGGTCGATGTTCTTTCCATGAACGGGTCCAAGTGGCGGTTTTTACTGTTTCTTGTGATCCCGACGTTTGCGCTGTATTTGTTTTTCTGTATCGTTCCGATGATCAATTCGCTTATCAACAGCTTTTATGATTGGAACGGATACGGGCCGAAGACCTTTATCGGCATTAAAAACTACGCCAATATTTTTTCGGACGTTGAGTTTTGGGACGCCTTGAAAAACGACGTTGCGATCGTCTTTTTCAAAGAACTGATCATCGTTTTCTTGGCGGTGCTTTTCGCTGTTTCCTTAACGCGTGCAAGACTGAAAAAGGGCGAAATCGGCTTTTTTAGATTCATCTTTTACGTGCCGAATATTCTTTCGGTCATCGTTATTACGATGGTTTGGAAATACTTTTTTGAAAACTTTGATTTTCTCGATAAGGGCTGGAACATCTTAAAAACCGATAACGGTATTTGGGCGGACCGTCCGCTTGCACTGATAATTTTTATTGCAAGTTGGTGCGGTATCGGGTATTATATGATTGTCTTGATCACAGCCATCAATAACATCCCCGGTGAGCTGTATGAATCGGCCGATTTGGACGGCGCCGGAAAGATCCGTCAGCTGTGGTACATTATTCTGCCCGAGCTTGCTCCTCAAATCCGATTTGTCATCGTAAATATTTTGGCAGGCTCGCTGGCGGTCAATATGAACCTGATTTTGCCGCTTACCAACGGTGCCAACCATACCATGGTAATGGGACTTTACGTGTATAACTACGGTACGTCAAATCTCAGTATGGTCGGTTACGCCTATGCGGCGGCACTGGTGTTGATGTTCGTCAGCTTTGTGCTTTGCTTTGCCGTTAATATGTATATGAAACGACAGGAGGCGAAGCAGGCGTGAAAAAGAAAAATCAAATCAAACTATCTGCCTCGTCGGTCGTATCCGGTATCATCCTTCGTCTGTTTTTGATTATATGGACAGTTGTCGTTGTGTTTCCGCTGCTGTGGATGATTTACACCTCTGTCAAGTCGAAAACGGAGTTTATTGCCGACCGTTTCGCCTTTCCGAAGGAGGTATGGATCGTCAACTATTTCAGGGCATGGAATAATTCTACGGCAGAATCTTCCTTGCTGCAGTATTTTTTGAATACGCTGATCATCGTTGCGATTTCAACCTTCCTCTTTGTCTTGATGGTATCGGCAACGTCCTACGCTTTGGCAAAATACCGCTTTAAACTGCGGAAAACGATGGAAAACTTCTATTTCATCGCAATGATGATTCCGTCGGCCTTGGTGCTCATTCCGCTGTGGTTCCAAATGCGTACCATCGGCAACAATTTGGCCCATTCCAGCCGCATTTTTACCGATAACATCTTTATGGTGGCATTGATTTATGCGGTTCAGGCGCTGCCGGCATCCATTTTCCTGCTGGTCAGCTTTATTCGCAGCATCCACAACGGATTTATCGAAGCGGCCGTGATGGACGGTGCCCGCGAATGGACGATTTTTTCAAGAATCATCCTGCCGTTTGTGAAGCCTATTTTGATTTTTGTAAGCTTAGGCCACATCATGAACGTCTGGAATGAATATACGTTGGCCAGAACGTTCTTGGAAAGTGAAACAAATTATACGATTTCACTCGGTATTCAAAGTATTCAAAACGCCTTTACGTACAGTTTTGAATACGGCGCGCTCTTTGCTTGTTTGGTTCTGTCGGTTTTGCCGATCATGATTTTGTATATCGTTTTCCAAAAGCAGATCCAAAACGGAACCGACGCCAGCGAGGGCATTAAGGGTTAATAACCGATTTTCGGTTGTTATAGAATTTATTTTTGAAGGGATTAGTTGAAAATGAAAAAGACATGGCAATTCACGCGCATTCTTTCTGTCATCATTGCTTGTGCAATCTGCATCGGTATGGTGACCGTTTCAGCGGCAGCCGCCACGACAGGTGATAATATTTTCGCCAACGGTAGTTTTGACGGCGGCTCAACCGCAGGCTGGACGATGGGTGCTTCCACCGAAGTACCGCCTACACCGCACGTAACCGATTATTCGGGTTATAACGGCGGTGCAGAACTCGGCAACTTTTCTTTCTGCAACGAAAGCAGCGCAAACGGTGCTTTCGCAGTCACAAGCGAAGCAGCACACACCGGCACCTATTCTTACAAGGCTACAAGAGCCGCGGCAGACGGTGTAAACTACATTACTTATTATGGTTTTGGTGCTCTTACTGAAGGGGAAGAGTATACGCTTTCCTATTACATCAAGGGAACCGGTAACGTTTCATTCCGTTCTTACTTGTTGGGGCCGGTTGAAAACTGGTGCGTCAACGAAACGGTTCCTTCTGCTGATTGGCAGAAAATCACCTACACGTTCACCGCTGCAAACGATACGGCAAATCAGGGTGGCACCCAAATCGGTTTTCAGTTGATCTCCGGTGAAGGTACCGTATACTTTGACGACGTTACCCTGACACAGGAATATCTGGAGCCGCTGACCAAAACGACCGAACTGCTTGCTAACAATGATTTTGCAAACGGTACGGCCAACTGGAACTTCTCCGGTAATTCGGCTATCATCGACCAAGACGGTACCAACGTCATTAAAATGACCGTTCCCGCAAACGGCAGCGAGTACATTCAGCAGACGGTTGCCGTCGAACCCGGTAAAACCTATGATTTTGCCGCCGATTTAATGACGCAGGAGCAGGACGGCAACGACGCTCAGGCACAGGTTTACGCCATTGATTCCGCTTGGAATATGATCTGCCCGAGTGAGTATAAGACCTATGGTTGGAAGCACCTGACCGCCACTTATACTGCCCCCGCAGGTGTTACCTCGATTACGATTTTGTTACAGCATAACGTGGTTGCAGGCGTTTCCTATTGGAAGAATATCTCGTTCTCTTTGACCGAAACCGTGACCGAAGCTAAATACGAAAACGTATTTGTCAACGGCGATTTTGAAACCGTATTTGCAAGTGATTCGGCTCTTGGCTATAACATAACCAGTGCAACCGCCGAATTCACCACCGCTAACGTTCACAGCGGTACTTATGCCGTAAAATACACCTCCGGCTACTTTACCAACTATGCAACGGCAGTTGAAGCCGGCACCTACACCTTGTCAATGTGGGTCAACACCGTTTCGGGTGATACTGCTGAAATGTCCGGCTTTGTTTCGGGCTGCGGCATTCCGTGGCAGGATTTTGCCATGACCGCTGTCAGAGGCGTTACCGACGGTT